>JACDBF010000349.1 GCA_013695055.1 Actinomycetota bacterium | reverse complement strand
GCCTGGGATCTCGACGAGATACGAGAGCTGTTCACTTCGCTCGAGTTTCGAACGCTTCTCGAGCGTCTCGTGTCCGACCTTCCCGAGGCTGCCGAGGGGGAAGGAAAGCCCTTCGACCTCGTAGTGCGCGTCGTCGCCGAGCCGGACGAGGCGCGCCGCCTGGCGATTGAGCTGGCGGCGGCCGGCGATCTAGCGATCGACGTCGTCGCCGTAGCCCCGCGCAAGGGGCCCCGCTACCTTGCCTTTTCGTGGCCGGGGGACCGGGTGGCGTTCGTGCCGGTGGGCCCCCGGGGCCTGTCCTACCAGGAGGTCGCCGCCGCGCTCGGCCCGGTTCTCGGCGACGCGTCGATCACCAAGGTTACTCACGGAGGACGCGCGACCATTCTCTCGCTTGCGGCCATAGGGATCAATCTCAAGGGCCTTCGGCTCGACGCGCAGGTCGCGTCGTATCTGCTCGACCCGGGGGCAGCCGGCTACCCGCTCGACGATCTCGCCCGTAAGTACGCCGGGCGCGAGCTCAAGTCCACCGCCGCGCGAGAACGCCCGGAGGAGGGGCCGCAGGCGAGCCTCGACCTCGACGACGGCGCAAACGACGAGACCGAGGCCGAAGATGCGAGCTTGCGTGCGCTGGCGATCGCAGAGGTCGCGGGGGCGCTCGAACCCGAGCTCGCCCGCTTGGGCATGGCCGACCTCTATTACACGATCGAACATCCCCTCGTCGACGTGCTCGCGACCATGGAGCGCGTCGGCGTGCAAATAGATCTCGATTACTTGCACGAGATGGCGCGCAACCTGGACAAGCGTGTGGCCGAGCTGGAAGCTGAATGTTACGAGCTTGCCGGAGAGCGCATCAACTTGGGCTCGCCTCCACAGCTCAGGGTTCTGCTGTACGACAAGCTCGGACTCAAGACGAAGCGGCGCACGAAGACAGGATTGTCGACGGATGCGCGCGCCTTACAGGCGCTGGTCGACGAGCATCCTTTCGTCGCGAAGCTCCTTGAGTACCGGGAGCTCTCCAAGCTCAAGAACACGTATGTCGACGCTCTGCCCCCGCTTGTAGATCCCGAAGACGGGCGCGTGCACACCACCTACGATCAGACGGCGGCCTCTACGGGCCGCTTGTCCAGCACCAATCCCAATCTGCAGAACATCCCCGTACGCACCGATCTCGGCAAGCAGATTCGGCGCGCGTTCATCCCGGCCCCCGGGCGCGTGCTCTTGTCCGTCGACTACTCGCAGATCGAGTTGCGCGTGATGGCGCATCTATCCAAGGACCCGATCTTGCTGGCGGTGTTCGAGAAGGGCGAGGACATCCATACCGAGACGGCCGCGCGCATCTTTGGCCTGGGAAAGGGCGAGCTCCAGACCCGGCATCGCTCGGTCGCGAAGATGGTGAACTACGGCCTGTCGTACGGAATGGGGGCCTCGGGACTGGCCGACCGCCTCAACGTCGAGGTGCAAGAGGCCCGCGCGACGATGGATGCCTATTTCGAGCAGTTCAGGGGCGTAAAGGATTTTCTCGATCAGATCGTGACGCAAGCCCATGCAGACGGCTTCACGACCACGATGTTCGGGCGGCGTCGCTACTTGCCCGAGTTGGGAAGCGGCAACCCGCGCGTGCGGGCCATCGGCGAACGACAGGCGCTGAACGCCCCGATCCAGGGAAGCGCGGCGGACATCATGAAGCTGGCGATGATCGCGGTCGACCGCGGCCTTTCGGCGTCGGCCCTCGGGACGAAGATGATCCTCACCGTTCACGACGAGCTGGTTTTCGAGGTGCCCGAAGCTGAACGGGCCGATGCGCTCGCGCTGGTCGAGAGATCGATGGCCGGCGTCTGCGAGATGAGGGTGCCTCTGGCGGTCGACTCCTCGTTCGGAGCGAACTGGGCCGAAGCAAAGGACTAAGAGGCGCTGCTCGGGGGGCCGGGCTCAGCCCGGCTCGTGCGCCGGGTCCGGCTCCGGATGCGTGGTTTTCCTTAGCAGGAAGATCGCCAGCCCGAGGATGAGAGTGGTGGTGGTCAAGATGCCGATCTCTAGCATCGCGTCGGTGAACGTGGGAGTTCCCAAGAGATCCTTGGCTTCGGCGCTCAGCACGACCAGCCGCCTGATCGCGGCGACGATGCCGACGATCAAGAACGGCTCCGCCGTGAGGATCTTGTCATCGATCACGGTCCGGATGGTGTGGATCAGCTCGGTCACGATGAACACGAGAAGCATGGAATCGAGGAACTCGAGGATGTTCGAGGAGAGAGGCAAATCGTCGACGTGGGTAACGAAGTTATAGACCCCGTAGCCGAGCAGTATCACTCCGGCTACGCACAACGCAGCGGCTACCGAGACGTAGAAGAGGTCTTCCGCGTAACCGAAGAAATCCGACGTGAAGTCACGCGTCCGCGAGTCTTTTGCCTCCGGCGAGTTGTCCTTCGTTTCTTTCGAGCTGTCTCCCCGAGCGGCCGTCACAGAGTGGAACCTACAAGACCCGCTCCGGGGTACTCACCCCCTGGAGGCCCCCGCTGCAGCCGCTCGGGCTACGTCCGCGACCTCGACGCCGCCCTTGGCGCCATGGACCTCGAGCAGCCCGCCGGAAAGGCCACGAGCAGCGCGTCCACCGGGAGCGCCTGGGTCTTCTGCTCGAACGGTGAGTCCGGGGAGACTCCGAGAAGAGGGCAGGTGGGCCAGAGCTCGATCCTCTCGTTCTCTCCAACGCGCGATGCGTGAGGGAGAGTGTGGCAGCAACGTCTCGCGCCGGCGTGGCCGGATCCCATGACGCCACGAGCCGGCGGTTTGAGCATGGCGAGCGGCCCCTCTATACTTTCCCGGCC
>JACDBF010000308.1 GCA_013695055.1 Actinomycetota bacterium | reverse complement strand
AGCCCATTCATTTGCAAGAGGAAGAGGACCGCAAGAAGACCTTGCGCCTCGAGGATCTGTTCATTGACACGATGTTGCCCGCCGACGAGGTGAAGGTCAACGTGACGGTCGGCGATCCGGTGTCCTTGCTTCGAGAGCCGCTCGTTACCGAACGGGCCGTGTCTGCTCCCTATCTCGATGATCGCCTGGGCGTTTATGTGCTAATCGAGGCCCTTAGGAAAGCCAAAGAGACGAGAGCGGAGATCTACGCGGTAGTGAGCGTTCAGGAAGAGGTCGGTCTGAGAGGAGCTCGCACCGGCGCCTTCGGCATCGAGCCCGCCTTGGGGGTCGCCCTCGATATCACGATCGCCGGCGATCTCCCGGGAGCCGACAAGAAGTCCCAAGTTTCCGCCCTCGGCGACGGTGTCGCCATCGGAGTCATGGACTCAGGATCGATCTCCGACCCCCGGCTGGTTCAGAGGTTCGTGGAGCTCGCGACCGAGCACGGCATCACTCATCAGATGGAGATCCTGCCCCGTGGAGGAACCGACGCGGGCGGTATCCAGCAGACGCGCGCGGGCGTGCCGGTGGTCACCATCTCCATTCCGGTCCGCTACGTGCACACGGTCAACGAGATGGCCTTCGCCTCCGATGTCGACGCCACGGTCGAACTGATGGCGCGGTTCCTAGAAGGCGGGCACGAGATCGACCTTCGCTGGTAGGCACCCCGGTCCGGGGAATGTAGTTGCGCATGCAACGGTTATCTCCTGTGATGCGATCGTGAGAGTCGCCGCTCGAGAAAGGCTTGTGGGAGATGCCCGAGACGCGCACGCTTCAATTACCGGTTGTTCCTTTGGATCAAGGCGTTGTCCTACCGTACATGGTGGTCAACCTGCTACTGGAGAACGGCGAAACTCGCTCGGCGATCGCCGCTGCGAAGGACATCGATGACCTCGTATTGCTGGTGCCCCGGCTCCAGGGCGTCTATGCGCGTATAGGCACGGTGGCAAAGATCGAGGAGACAGGCCGGCTTCCGGGAGGCGGCCGCGTGAGCGTCGTTCGCGGTCTCTACCGGGCCGTTATCGGTAACGGTGTCCCGTCGCCCGACGATTCGCTGTGGGTCGAAGCCACTCCGGCCCCCGATCCCGAGGCGGGACCCGAACAGGCGGCCGAGCTAGCCCGGACCTATCGAGCCCTCATCGAGAGCATCATCGAAGCGCGCGGCGGATCGGGGGACGCACCGTTCCTGAGAGGTATCGATAGCCCCGGGCAGATGGCCGATATGTCCGGTTACTCGCCGACTCTCACGCTCGAGAGAAAAGTGGAAGTGCTAGACACCCTAGACGTCGAAGAGCGGCTCGAGAAGCTGATCACATGGGCCAAGGAGGCGCTTGCCGACGCCGCGCTGAAGGACAAGATCCGCAGCGAAGCATCCGAGGGCATGGAGAAGAACCAGCGAGAGTTCCTCCTTCGTCAGCAGCTGGAGGCCATAAAGAAGGAGCTGGGCGAGGACGGCGGCGATGTGACCGCGGAGTATCGCAACAAGATCCTCGAGGCCAACATGCCCCAAGCCGTGCGCGAGGAAGTAGAGCGCGAGCTCGATCGGTTCGAACGCACGCCCGAGCAGAGCCCGGAGCATGGATGGATCCGTAACTACCTCGACTGGATGCTCGATCTTCCCTGGGATGTCCGCTCGGACGACCAGTTCGACATCGATGAAGCTCGAGCAGTGCTCGACGCCGATCACACCGGGCTCGAGGATGTGAAGCAGCGCATCCTCGAGTTCCTGGCGGTTCGCAAGTTGCGTCAGGAGCGTGGCCTGGGGGTGGCCGGCGGGCGAGGGTCCGGAGCGATCATCACTCTGGTGGGTCCGCCCGGCGTAGGCAAGACTTCACTGGGCGAATCGGTTGCGCGCGCTATGGGCCGCAAGTTCGTGCGCGTGTCCCTCGGCGGCATACACGACGAGGCGGAGATACGGGGGCATCGACGCACTTACATAGGCGCGTTGCCGGGCCGCATCGCTCGTTCCCTCAAGGAAGCCGGAACGAAGAATCCGGTCATCATGCTCGACGAGATCGACAAGGTGGGGAGCGACTGGCGCGGCGACCCCTCATCGGCTCTCCTCGAGGTCCTCGACCCGGAGCAGAATCACTCTTTCAGAGACCATTATCTCGAGGTCGACCTCGACCTGTCCGAGGTGCTCTTCATTCCAACGGCGAACGTGCTGGAGACGATCCCCGGCCCCCTGCTCGACCGCATGGAGGTCGTGCGCATAGACGGCTACACCGAAGAGGAGAAGCTCGCGATCGCGCGCGATCATCTTCTCGCCACTCAGCTCGAGCGCAACGCGCTCAAGACCGATGAGGTTGAGATAACGAATGCGGCTTTGAGGAAGATCATCGGCGAGCACACGCGGGAAGCTGGTGTACGCAACCTAGAACGTGAGCTCGGCAAGGTGTTGCGGAAAGCCGCCACTAAGATTGCCTCTGAGGACGGCGACACGCCGCTTCGAATCGACGAGGGCGACATCCGCGCTTATCTCGGACGGGCGAAGTTCCACTTCGAAGCCGCCGAGCGAACCTCCGTGCCCGGAGTAGCCACCGGGCTGGCAGTCACCGGAACCGGGGGAGATGTGCTGTTCATCGAGGCCTCGGTCATGGATGGTGAGCCGGGGTTGACGCTAACCGGACAGCTCGGCGACGTGATGAAGGAGTCGGCACAGATCGCGCTGTCCTACGTCAGGGCGCATGCCCACGAGCTCGGCATCTCCGCCGAGGATGTCGGTGGCAAGCATATTCATGTGCACGTGCCTGCCGGAGCGGTCCCCAAGGACGGTCCGTCCGCAGGGATAACGATGGCGATGGCTCTCACGAGCCTTCTGACCGGCAGGCCGGTTAAGAGCACCATCGGGATGACCGGCGAGCTGACTCTCCAAGGGCGCGTCCTGCCCATCGGCGGAGTGAAGCAAAAGCTTCTGGCCGGACACCGCGCGGGCCTGGCCGACGTGATTCTGCCTCAGCGCAATGAGGCGGATCTCGACGATTTGCCGGCAGGCGTCAGAGAGACCGTGACCGTCCATCTCGTATCGGACGTAGCCGAAGCGCTTGAGCTGGCGCTGGAAGAGCGGAACGCGAACCTGGGCGAGGCCGCTTAAGCTGCCGAGTGGGTGGTGAGTGGCGCTATGCGACATCTGCCCCCCACTCGGCAGAGATTGCTTTTGGCCGGAGGTATTGCATGAACCGGGCCAGCTACGACTCGAGTTGCGCGCTGATTGTGGTCGATGTGCAGAACGACTTTGCGCGTCCCGAGGGAGCGCTGTACGTTTCCGGCGGGGAAGATATCGTCGCGGTGATAAACGAGGAGATAAGAGAAGCTCTTGAGGCCGGCGCGCTGGTGGTCTACACACAGGAGTGGCATCCCCCGGAGACGCCTCACTTCCAAGCTCAAGGAGGACTGTGGCCCGCCCACTGCGTGCAGGGCACTTGGGGATCCGAGCTC
>JACDBF010000297.1 GCA_013695055.1 Actinomycetota bacterium | reverse complement strand
CGGCCCGACGTGGCCTTAGCCCTGGGCGCCGACGGAGTGCATGTGGGTCAGAGCGATCTCCCGGTGGATGTCGCTCGCAGAGTCATCGGGACCGGCCTCGTGGGACTGTCGACCCATGCCCCCTCAGAGATCGATCGCGCTCTATCTCAGCGGGGACTCGACTACATCGCGGTCGGCCCGGTACACGCCACTCCGACCAAGCCGGGTCGTCCGGCCGCCGGGCTCGAGCTCATTCGTCACGCGGCCCGACGGGTAAAGATCCCGTGGTTCGCCATCGGTGGCATAGACGAGGCCACGCTTCCCGCGGTCATGGATGCGGGAGCCAGGCGCATCGTCGTCGTCCGCGCGATCACTGAGGCGCCGGCCCCGGCCGCGGCGGCGGCACGGCTGCGTGCGCAGCTCGAAACCCCGGAGACTCTTAGGGTGCAACCATGTTGAAGTTCAAGCTCGAGTGGCTGCTCGTCTTTGTTCCGGTGGCCATCGTTCTCGAGCTCGTGCATGCTCCGGCTCAGATCATCTTCGCAATCGCCGCGCTTGCGATCCTTCCTCTCGCCGGGCAGATCGGGCACGCGACCGAGGACCTAGCGGCCCGCTCGGGCCCGCAGATCGGGGGCCTTCTGAACGCGACGTTCGGAAACGTCACCGAGATGATCATCGCCGTATTTCTCATCATCGAGGGCGAGATCGAGGTCGTCAAAGCCTCGATCACGGGCTCCATAATCGGCAACGTCCTCGTCGTTCTGGGCCTTGCCTTCGTGGTCGGCGGTTGGAGCAGAAAAGAACAGCGCTTCAACCGCGCTTCGGCTGGTCTTCATTCCGCATCTTTGGTCATCGCGGTGGTGGGTCTGATGATGCCCGCCCTTTTTTCGTATACGAACGAGGCGACGAACTTTCGAACCGAAGCCGTGTCTCTCGGCGTAGCGGTCGTCTTGATCGCCGTCTATGCGGCGAGCTTGCTGTTTTCGTTCAAGACGCACACCCACTTGTTCCGCAGCGCCGGCTCACACGGCGAGCCGCGCTGGTCTCTTCGACGCGCCGTGGGGTTGCTCGCCGGAGCCACCGTGTTCGTGGGGCTGATGAGCGAGTTTCTGGTCGGCGCTCTCGAAGAGACCGTCGAAGAGATCGGGCTTTCTAAGCTGTTCGTCGGTCTCATCATCGTGCCCCTCGTCGGCAACGCGGCCGAGCATTCGTCCGCGATATTGCTCGCCGCGAAGGACAAGATGGACGTGTCGATCGAGATAGCCATCGGCTCCTCGACCCAGATAGCTTTGTTTGTGGCCCCGGCCCTCGTCTTCGTGTCGCTCGCTCTCGGCAATCCCATGGACTTCATCTTCACGGGCATCGAAGTCGCGGCGGTGGCGTTCTCGTCCTTGACGTTGGGCTTCATTGCACTCGACGGGCGATCCAACTGGGTGGAAGGCGTGCAACTCCTGGGCGCTTACCTCATCATGGCAGTGTCTTTTTTCTTCTTGTAGGAAGGGGAGCAAGTGCCGCGCGCCATTGACTTTCACGTGCATGCGTCCACCGCGGAGTGGCTAGAGGGCTCGATCGGCCCCATGCTCGAGGCGACCGCGCGCTATTTCCGCACCGAGGTTCGAATAAGAAGCGTGGAAGAGATGGCCGAAGAATACCGAAGCTGGGACTTGTTGGGCGTGCTGCTGGGGTGGGATGCCGAGACGGCCACCGGCCTTCCGCCGCTTACGAACGACCGCGTCGCCGAGATCTGTTCCGCTTATCCCGAGCAGTTTGTCGGTTTCGCCGGAGTGGATCCCCACAAGCCGGATTGCGTCGAAGAGCTTGAGCGCGCCGTCACCGAGCTCGGCTTGAAGGGCCTGAAGCTTCACCCGCAGGTACAAGCTTTCTATCCGGACGATCCCAAGTTCGAAGCTCTGTGGGACAAGTGCGAGGAGCATTCTTTGCCCATCGTGGTGCACGTCGGCCAGACCGGACTGGGGGCCGGCGTCCCGGGTGGCTCGGGCATCGCCTATGACTTCGGCCGCCCGATGCTCATGGACACCGTCGCGGCCCGGCATCCGGGACTCACCGTCGTCATGGCGCACTTCGGTTACCCGTGGCACCTCGAGGTTCTCGCGAGCGCGCTGCACAAAACGAACGTGTGGGTCGATCTCTCCGGCTGGCGCCCCAAGTACATTCCCCCCGAAGTCAAGCGCGACTGTCGCGGACGGCTGTCGGATCGCTTCGTGTGGGGGAGCGACTACCCGATGCTCGACCCCGGGCGGCTGCTGAATGAGTTTGACGAGATGGGCCTCGCCGACAAGGCCGACGACGTATTGAAGAACAACGCAGCCCGGCTGCTCGGCATCGACCTTCGAGATTGGCCGATCGCGGACCCGCCGCTCGCCTAGTCCGCCCCGGCGATCCGGCTGCGGCGCTCGACCAGCACGACATCGCGCCACCGCCCGCCCAGCCGGCCGAGGCGTTTCCTTACGCCCACGACGCGAAAGCCGCAGGAC
>JACDBF010000295.1 GCA_013695055.1 Actinomycetota bacterium | reverse complement strand
CGATCCGCCAGGCTTTGGGCTTCATCCATATAGTGAGTGGTGAGAAACACCGTCTTGCCCAATGCTTTCAGGTTTGTGATCATGTGCCACGCGTCGCGGCGGGCGGCGGGATCGAAGCCGGTCGTGGGCTCGTCGAGAAACAAGAGCTCGGGGTCTCCGGCCAGCCCGATGGCGACATCGAGCCTGCGCTGCTGGCCTCCCGACAGAGTCTTGACGCGCGCCGAACGCTTCTCCTCGAGGCCGACCACCTCAATGATCTCGCCGAGAGCCCGGGGTTGTGGATAGAACCCCCGGAACTGCTCGATGATCTCGGCGACCGTCAAGTAGGGCTCGACCCCAGTGCTTTGGAGGACGATCCCGATGCGCCGCTTGAGGGCGGCCCCCCCTTTCTGCGGGTCTTCGCCTAGGACCACCACGTCGCCACCGCTTCTCGTCCGATAGCCCTCGAGGATCTCCACGGTCGTCGTTTTTCCGGCCCCGTTAGGGCCGAGCATCGCAAAGACCTCTCCCACCGAGACCCCGAAGTCGATCCCTCTCACGGCCTCGAGATGACCGTAGGCTTTCTTCAAATCTCGTACCTGAATGGCGGGTTCCACTTGCTGGGTCCTCTCGTTCTTGAAGAAGGACGGAGCATATAGGGGGCCTCCCGCCGGCCCGTGTGGCGCGGCTAAAGATGCGAGGGTGGCCGGTCGAAGCTCAAGAGACGATGGCCTTGTCACGGAAAGAGCGGTCCAAGCGGCCCTCGCCCGATGAACCAACTTTCGATGTTACGGATGACCTCCGTCACTTTGGATGCCGGAGCCCACGGTGTAAGCGCGACGCAGCCTTTGACGCGCGGCAAGGAGATCGATCCATCCGATGAGACCCAACGGGAGCGACTCAAGCATTCTCATCGTCGACGACGAAGAGCCGCTCAGGCGTCTTCTCGCACGACTGCTCGAGAGGCACGGCTATACCTACGGCCTCGCTGGGGATGCGCAGGAAGCGCGCAACCAAATGAAGGACCACGAGTACGCCGTGGTGATGACCGACATGAATATGCCTGGTGACTCGGGACTCGATCTCATAATGGAGCTCAAGACCGACTACCCGAACGCGGCGACGATGATGGTCACGGGCATGGACGATCCTTCGCTGGCAAACGCGGCTCTGGAGATCGGGGCCTACGGCTACATCATCAAACCCTTCGAGGCCAATGAAATCTTGATCAATGTGGCCAATGCATTGCGACGCCGTACTCTCGAGCTCGAGAACCGCAGTCATCGGTCTCGCCTCGAGCAGATGGTAAGAGATCGCACCTCGGAGCTATGGAACTCGGTCGCCCAGTTGGAGCAGATCCAAAAGGAGCTGCGAGCATCCCAGGAGGAGACCATCCAGCGACTCTCGATTGCCGCTGAGTTCCGAGACGACGAGACGGCGCGCCACATTCAGCGCATGAGCCACTATTGCGGCACGATCACCAAGGCGATGCAAGAGAGCGCGGATCGAGTGGACACCATGCGTGTAGCCAGCCAGATGCATGATGTGGGCAAGATCGGCATCCCCGACAGCATCCTCCGCAAGCCGGGAGCGCTGACGCGCGATGAACGGGCTGTGATGCAGCGCCACGCCGATATCGGCCACCGGATCCTAGGCGGGTCAAAGTCCGAGCTGTTGCTCGTAGCCTCGTCGATCGCTCTAACTCACCACGAGAAGTTCGACGGAACCGGCTATCCACGCGGCCTGAAGAGAGACGAGATCGCACTCGAGGGCCGGGTGGCGGCGATCGCCGATGTGTTCGATGCTCTGACTTCGAATCGTGTCTACAAGAGGGCAGTTCCGCTCGGCGCGGCGCTTGAGATCATGCGCGAAGGGCGTGCCAAGCACTTCGATCCGGAGTTGCTCGATCTTTTCCTCGGCTCCATCGATGAGATCGTGACCTTGAAGGCAGACTTCGCCGACGGGTAGCCGTCCCGGCCGCTCTCGCTCCGTGGATTGCGCCTAGGTGCCCGCACTAGGATGCGCGCATGCCCTGGGTCGACGATTGCAACGTAAGCCTTCTCACGGACCTCTACGAGCTCACCATGGGCTCGAGCTATCACTCCCAAGGCCTGAACAGCTCCGCCACCTTCGACCTGTTCATTAGGGACCTGCCGCCACGCCGCAATTTCTTGGTGGCTTGCGGCCTCGAGCAGGCGCTCGACTACCTCGAGGCACTTCATTTCACCGATGAGGCGATCACCTATCTGGATTCGCTGAATCTCTTTCCGTCTGAGTTCCTCGCTTACCTGGGCGACCTGCGCTTCGGCGGTGATGTATGGGCTGTACCCGAGGGAGAGCTGATCTTTGCGCGCGAACCCCTGCTTCGCGTTACGGCCCCTTTCATCGAGGGCCAAATAGCCGAGACGTTCTTGTTGAACTGTGTGACATTTCAAACGATGATCGCCTCGAAGGCGGCGCGCGTGGCGCTCGCATGCGGCGACCGGCGCTTCGTGGACATGTCTCTGCGGCGGGATCACGGGGCCGATGCAGCGCTCAAGGGCGCGCGCGCGGCGTACGTGGCCGGAGCAGCAGCGACGTCCAACGTCCTGGCGGGGTATCTCTACGGGGTGCCGTTGAGCGGCACCATGGCTCACTCTTACGTCATGGCGCTGGAAGATGAGCTCGAGGCATTTCGCGC
>JACDBF010000229.1 GCA_013695055.1 Actinomycetota bacterium | reverse complement strand
GTGCGACACCTCGCGCCAGCGGCCTTCCGCCGGAGGCAGCTTGGAGTGGGCGCGTAACCGGGCCCACCAGGCAATCAGCCCAGCCAGGCCGAAGGCGACGAGAAGACGAAGAGCCCTGGAAGGCATGGCGGCCACTATATGGGCCACCCGCCCCGACAGGCCGAGGGGGCCGTGAGTGGCGGTATGCGCCACCTGACACCCACTCGGCGTGGGGGCGGGTCATAATTGTGCGCGTCGACCTAGGATCCGGCAGGGCGACCTACTCGACAAGGGGCTGAGCATGGCGGACTCCATGATTTCTCTGCAGGGAGTGTCCAAGAGATTCGAGAGCTCCAATGGGGCTGCGGTAGCCGATCTATCCATGGACATCGCGCGCGGGGAAACGGTTGTGCTCGTAGGGCCGTCCGGGTGCGGCAAGACCACTACCATGAAGATGATCAACCGCTTGATCGAGCCGTCGGGCGGTTCGATCACGGTGGACGGCACCGATGTGATGCGGCAAGACCCCGTAACTCTTAGGCGGAGCATCGGCTATGTGATCCAAAGCATCGGGCTTCTTCCACATCGAACCGTGGGCGAGAACATCTCGACCGTTCCCAAGCTCGAGGGCTGGGACGATCAGCGCATCGAGGAACGAGTGCAAGAGCTTGCCGAGATCCTGGAGCTGGACCGCGACTTCCTCCGTCGCTATCCGAGCGAGCTGTCCGGAGGGCAGCGCCAGCGCGTCGGAGTGGCGCGCGCCCTGGCCGCCGATCCTCCGGTGATGTTGATGGACGAGCCTTTCGGCGCCGTCGATCCGATCGTGCGCGAGCGTCTACAAGATCAGTTTCTCGACATTCAGGACCGCTTGCAAAAGACCGTGGTGTTCGTCACCCACGATATCGACGAGGCGATCAAGATGGCCGATCGCATTGCGATCCTCAACAAGGGCGGAAAGCTCGAGCAGTTCGCTTCGCCCCAGGAGATCTTGCGGACTCCGTCGAATGACTTCGTCAAGCAGTTTGTGGGGGCGGAGCGCGGGCTCAAGCGATTGGCTCTGATAAGAGTGTCGGACATCGATGTCGAAGAAGGCCCGGTCGTGGCTCCGTCCGCGAGCGTTGCGGAAGTCCGCCGGGCGATGGAGAAGTTCGATTTCGATTGGGCGGCAGTGGTCGACGACGGCAAGCTGCTCGGGTGGGTCGACGAGCCGACTCTCCGGGAAGCATCCTCGGTGAGCGATGCTCGGCCGCGCAAGTTCAGCGCTTACGTCATGGCGCGCAGCACGCTGAGGCAGGCACTCGACTCGATAGTCACGTCGCGCACCCAAGTCGCTGTGGTCGTCGATCGGGAGGACAAATACCGGGGGATCCTCACGCTCGAGCGCGTCTCCCAAGAGATCATCTCGTGATCGGTCCCATCTTTGACTTCGGGTGGGTAGTGGACAACTCAGACGAGATCATCTCGAGGACTCTGCAGCACGTGTGGCTCACGCTTATCGCCGTGGGGATCGGTTTTCTCATCTCGTTCCCGTTGGGCGTCTACTCGCACCGCCACCGGCACTTCTACGGGATCGTTGCCGGAGTCTCGGGATTGTTGTACACGATTCCCAGCCTGGCTCTATTCGCATTTCTCTTGCCTCTTACCGGTCTGTCCACACTCACTGCCGAGATTGGGCTGGTCAGCTACACGCTGTTGATTCTCATCCGCAACATCGTGGCGGGACTCGACGGCGTGCCGGCGGATGTTCGGGAGGCGGCCCGGGGAATGGGCTACACGGAGCGCCAGATCTTGTGGCGGATCGACCTCCCACTGGCATTGCCCGTCATAGTCGCCGGCGTCAGGATCGCCGTCGTCACTACGATCGGCTTGGTCACGATCACCGCGCTCATCGGACAGGGCGGGCTTGGTTACTTCATTCGTCAGGGGCTCGATCGCTTCTACGGGCCGGCGATCATCACCGGAGTCGTGTTGTCGGTTGCTCTGGCGGTGACCTTTGACCGTCTGATCATCCTGAGCGAACGGGTGCTTTCTCCGTGGACCAGGGCGTCGGCAACCCGGAGCGGCGGATGAGCACCTTTACCGAGCTGCCCGGCTGGCTCACGGACTCGGCGAACTGGGCGGGAGAGTCCGGCATTCCCGCACGGATGTTCGAGCACGTGTGGCTCTCGGCTTTGGCGGTGTGCCTGGCGGTCTTGGTCGCGCTACCGCTCGGCCTCTACATCGGACACAAGCGACGTCACGAGTTCCTTGTGGTGACGGCCGCAAACCTGGGTCGCGCCGTTCCTTCATATGGGATTCTGGCGATAGCGTTCTTGGTCGCTCTCGCGTTTGGCCTCGGCTTCACCGTGTTGCCGATCGTCGTGGCCCTGTTCTTTCTGTCGCTGCCGCCGATAGTGACCAACACCTACGTCGGAGTGAAGAACGTCGATCGGGACACGGTCGAGGCCGCGCGCGGGATGGGGCTCAACGAGTCTCAGATCTTGCGCTCGGTCGAGCTTCCCCTTGCCGCTCCGGTAATCGTTACGGGTCTCCGCACGGCGACCGTGCAGACCGTGGCCACGGCCACGCTTGCGGCGGTCATCGGCGGCATCGGGTTAGGGCGCTACATCATCGATGGGTTTGCTCAAGGTGACCGGGT
>JACDBF010000227.1 GCA_013695055.1 Actinomycetota bacterium | reverse complement strand
GAGGGCCTCGACGGCCTGCGCGAGCGACTCGACGATTACCGAGAGCGAGGGGCGAAGTTCACCAAATGGCGCGCGGTCATAACCATCGGCGGGGACATTCCGAGCCGGGCGTGCGTCGCGGCGAACGCCCATGCCCTGGCCCGGTACGCGGCGCTCTCACAAGAGGCGGGCCTGGTGCCGATCGTGGAGCCCGAGACGCTCATGGACGGCGGGCACACCCTCGATCGTCACTATGAGGTGACCTCCGAGGTGCTGCCGCTCCTGTTCGAGGAGCTCGCCGAGCAGCGAGTCGCGCTCGAGGGGACGCTGCTCAAGGTGAACATGACCCTGTCGGGAACCGAATGCTCCGAGCAAGCGGGCCCGGAAGAGGTCGCCGAAACGACCGTCAGGTGCCTGCGAGCCACCGTTCCGCCGGCCATCCCCGGGATCGTGTTCCTGTCGGGGGGCCAGGGTGAGGAGCAGGCGACCGAGAACCTGGATGCGATCAACCGGCTCGGCAAGGCCCCCTGGGCCCTGAGCTTCTCCTACGGTCGGGCTCTTCAGGCCCCCGCTCTCAAGGCCTGGCAGGGTGCGCCGGACAACTACGAAGCGGGGCAGAAAGCGCTTCATCACCGGGCCCGGATGAACGCGGCGGCGCGCTCGGGGGCCTATTCCAGAGACATGGAGCCGGCCACCCCCGTCTAGGCCGAGTGGGTGTCGAGTGGCGCATACCGCCATCCAGCGCCCACTCGGCAAGGGGGTGGGCCGAGTGGGTGTCGAGTGGCGCATACCGCCATCCAGCGCCCACTCGGCAGGGGGGGTGGGCCGATCACCCACTCGGCGGGATGCGGATGGTTCCATTCTCGAAGCGCTGGACGTTCACGCCGTCTTGGGTCTTGAGCGGGCCGAGCGGAAGACCGAGCCTGCCCTCGGGACCGCCGCTCCGGCGCCAGGTGGGCCGGACATCGTCAAGGACCGCATGGGCTCCGGTGTCCTTCGAATAGAGGATCGAACCGTGCTCGTAGGTTGCTCCCCAGTAGTCCTCGCCGCCCCAGAGATCCGATAAGGGCAGGCCGAGGGCCGAGCTCTCGCGACCCAACCCGTCATACGCGGCCAGGACCGGGCCTCGCTGCCACACGCTCTGGCCGGTCGCCCGGATGTAGGTCATCCGCCCGCGCTGGAAATCCTGGACGAGGCCTGTCGCCGGGCCGGAACGCGGCACGCGCGTGGCCGGGCCAAGCGCGTGGCCGGGGGCGGCGCCGAGCCGGTGGTGCTTGGTGATGAAGGCGCGCGCGGTGTCGTAGAAGACCGCCACCCTGAACAACGAGTCCTTGAGGCCGAGGGCCGAGCGCAGCGACCATCCGCTCGTCCGCACGGTCTTGGTCCTGCCGACGACCTTGGCTCCTCCCGAGTCGGCGTCCTTGGGGACGGTGACCCGGCCCGATACGCCGAACGGCTTCAGCAGCTTGAGCTTGTCGAGTTGCCCGGTCCCGTAGTAGGAGGCGAGCTTGGAAGAGAAGGAGTCCCAGCTCATCTGAACCTTCCACGAGTGGTTCGGGTTGGCCGCGACTGCATCGGCGCGGTCTTTGACTCCTCTGAGATACGGCACCGGGGAGCCGCCCCAGACGTTCTCGTTGTTCTCGGTATGACCGCCCGACGAAGACGAGTACAGGGCCTGAATCGGCGCGCCGCCGGAGGTCACGACCTGAGAGCGAGTCGTCCTCACGGCCGACTTCCAGTCGTCCCAGTAGATCCCCGATCCGGTGCGTTTAGCGTCTCCGATGTAGGCCTGGTCGAGCGTCGAGTCGTAGACCGCGCAGCCGCACGGATAGCGGTGCTGGCCCGAGGCCTTCACCTTGGCGAAGGCGTAGGTACGTCCCGCGATCGCTTGCGCCCGCAACGACTCTTGGGGCCATGACGAGGGGACCTCGCCGAGGCCGAAGAGGTACTTCTGCATACCGAGCGTCACGATCGCTCGGAGACAGTGACCGGCGCTGCACGAGCTCGAGCTGTAGGACGAGATCTCGATGCGGCCGTAAGCGTAGTTGGCGGTTTTTTCGGCGAGGTCGGCGAGCGAACCGTATTTGGCATAGACGGCCACGAGCGGCCGCTTGGGCCCTCCGAATACGGTCCTTCCATTGCGCCGGACTTGAGAGCCGTTCCTGTAGAGGCGAAACCCGCCGGTCGAGCTCGCCTCCACTCGCCACGAGGTTCCCGGCCCCCCGCGCGCCAGCCGCCCCGAGGAGCCCTTGACCTTCAGAGCCATGTCCCCACCAGAGGAGCTCTTGGCGAGGCTCGTGAGCCCTACCGACCCCCGGTACTGAAGAAGTCCGACCCTTATCGCCCCCGGCATCTTGCGGGGGCTCACGCGGGTGCGCGAGTAGTAATGGGTCAGGATGGCGCGCGCGCCCCGGCCCGCGAGCGCGCGGCCGTAGGCGCCGTACTGCGACATGCCGATGCCGTGGCCCCAGCCGCCGCCTTTGATGACCACCTTCCGGCCCGCCTGGGCTACGGAGATGGGGCCCAGCGCCAGGCAGACGGCCAGAACGGCGGTGAGCAGCGGGCGGCTCCAGATCTTGGTGGTCATGTCAGCCCTCCAGGGCGAAACGGTACG
This sequence comes from Actinomycetota bacterium, assembly GCA_013695055.1. Classification (GTDB taxonomy): domain Bacteria; phylum Actinomycetota; class CADDZG01; order CADDZG01; family WHSQ01; genus JACDBF01. Next base: position 126 of record JACDBF010000227.1, on the reverse strand, counting down.
CCTCGACGGTTTCCCGGGCAGTCCGTTCCCACGTGTAGGTCGTGGCTTGTGCCTTGCCGGCCAGCGACAGCTTCCGCCTCAGGCGCTCGTCCGATGCGAGCGCGGCCAGTCCCGCGGCGAGCGAGT
>JACDBF010000193.1 GCA_013695055.1 Actinomycetota bacterium | reverse complement strand
GGCTCAGCCCGGCTCGTGCGCCGGGTCCGGCTCCGGATGCGTGGTTTTCCTTAGCAGGAAGATCGCCAGCCCGAGGATGAGAGTGGTGGTGGTCAAGATGCCGATCTCCAGCATCGCGTCGGTGAACGTGGGAGTTCCCAGGAGGTCCTTGGCTTCGGCGCTCAGCACGACCAGCCGCCTGATCGCGGCGACGATGCCGACGATCAAGAACGGCTCCGCAGTGAGGATCTTGTCATCGATCACGGTCCGGATGGTGTGGATGAGCTCGGTCACGATGAACACGAGAAGCATGGAATCTAAGAACTCGAGGATGTTCGACGAGAGAGGCAAATCGTCGGCCTGGGTAACGAAACTATAGAGTCCGTAGCCGAGCAGTATCACTCCGGCTACGCACAACGCAGCGGCTACCGAGACGTAGAAGAAATCCTCCGCGTAACCGAAGACATCCGACGTGAAGTGACGCGTCCGCGAATCTTTTGCCTCGGGCGAGTTGTCCTTCGTTTCTTTCGAGCTGTCTCTGTGGGCGGCCGTCACAGAGTGGAACCTACAAGACCCGCTCCCGGGGTGCTCAGCTTTCTTCCAGAGCAGAGAAGCGGACGGCGAATGAGAGCCGGATGATGGCGATGTCGTCCCGCAAAGGGCCGCGCCGCTCGGCTTCGGCGAGGGGCCGGATCCCATGACGCCACGAGCCGGCGGTTTGAGCATGGCGAGCGGCCCCTCTATACTTTCCCGGCCCCCGTCACGGGGGCGACTTTCTGCTAGGAGGAACCCACCTTTATGTCGCAAACGCAAGACGAGGCTGCCAAAGCCTCGGCCCGGGAGACCGAGGGCGCAGAGGTCTCCCAAGATGTGACGCTCCCCGACGGCTTCGGGGGCGTGATCACCCGCACTGCCCCCTCCACGTCTGGCGAGACTTTCGCCGGAGGAACCATCGTTGAAAATGACGTCGGCGACTCCGTCGAAGAGCTGATGAAAGCGATCGAGGAAACCATCAAGCCCTTCGACGAGGGCGACATCGTCTCCGGCCACATCGTAAAGATCGACAAGGACGAGGTCCTGCTCGACATCGGCTACAAGTCCGAAGGGGTCATTCCTCTGCGGGAGCTATCGATCCGGAACGACGTCGATCCTCATGACGTCGTCTCGTTGGGAGACGCGGTCGAGGCGCTTGTGACTCAAAAAGAGGACGCCGACGGCCGGCTCATTCTTTCTAAGAAGCGCGCCCAGTACGAGCGCGCGTGGGGACGCATCGAGCAGATCAAGAACAGCGAGGACACCGTTGAGGGCCCGGTTATCGAAGTCGTCAAGGGGGGATTGATTCTCGATATTGGATTGCGCGGTTTCCTTCCGGCAAGCCTCGTCGAGATGCGCCGCGTGAGGGATCTCGCGCCTTATGTCGGCAAGATTCTCGAGTGCCGCATCATCGAGCTCGACAAGAACCGCAACAACGTGGTGCTGTCGCGCCGTAAGTTCCTCGAAGAGTCGCAGGCCGAGCAGCGGCAGGAGTTTCTCACCTCGCTCACGAAGGGCGAGGTGCGTGTTGGAACCGTCTCCTCGATCGTGAACTTCGGCGCCTTCGTCGATCTCGGCGGAGTCGACGGGCTGGTGCACGTCTCCGAGCTTTCGTGGAAGCACGTCGATCACCCCAGCGAGGTGGTCGATGTCGGCAAGGAAGTGAACGTCGAGGTGCTCGACGTAGACCTCGAACGCGAGCGTGTCTCGTTGTCGCTCAAAGCGACTCAGGAGGATCCGTGGCGCCAGTTTGCCCGCATGCATGAGATCGGCGAGACCATCGAAGGGCGAGTGACCAAGCTCGTCCCATTCGGCGCATTCGTCGAGCTGGACGATGCCATCGAGGGTCTGGTGCACATCTCCGAGCTGGCCGATCATCACGTCGACAAGGCCGAGGATGAAGTCAGCGTGCACGACCGCGTACCCGTCAAGATCATCGATATCGACCTCGACCGGCGCCGAATCAGTCTGTCTCGCAAGCAGGCCATGCAGGAGGAGGTTGCCCCAACCGAGACCACGACGGCCGCAGAGATGGAGCTTGAACCCGAGGCCGGCGCACAAGCCACGCCGGATGTGGAGATGGAGCTTGAGCCCGCAGACATAGAGATCGAAACGCGGACCGCGTCCGAAGACATTGGAGTCGCTACCGAGGACACCATCCAGAGACCTCAATCGGATGCCGACCTCATCGCCGCCGTCGAAGGAGCCCCCGAGATGGCCGACGAACCATCGGCTCCCGAGACGGCCGTGTCCGCTGAGGCCGCGGGGGAGGTTGCGCCGCCCGAGGAACGGGAGGAAGCGGAAGCCATCTCGATGATGGCGCCGGACTCTCCACCCGAGGGGCATGAGGGCCTCACGGCCGCCGAAAGCGACAAACCCAACATGGAGGTGCGCATAGGCCAAGAAGAGCGCGAGCCCGGAGCGACTCCCGGCCTGGCCACCGAGGAGGTCATCGTCGCCGAGGAAGAGGACTCGGCGCCGGTGGCCGAGGGCTTCGAGTCCGCGAGGACGGAGGCTTTGGATCCGGCCGACGCGACCAGTGACGAGTCGATCGAGGACATCGTCGAAGACATCAAGCGGCGCGGCCAGTCCTGACTCCGGCGTAATGCTCGTCGTAGGTCTGACCGGCGGGATCGGCGCGGGCAAGTCGTCTCTTGCGGCGCTTCTAGCCGAGCATGGTGCCCAGATAATCGACGCCGATGCCTACGGACGCGAGGCGCTTCGTACCGGGCAGCCTGCCTGGCATTCGGTCGTGGATCAGTTCGGTGAAGAAGTGCTATCCGGCGCTATGGAGATCGATCGCAAAAAGCTCGCAGGCGTCGTCTTCAAGGACAAGGACAAGCTGGCGGCGCTCAACGCGATCGTTCATCCGGTGATCTTTGCCGGCATCGCAGACTCACTCGAGCGCCTCGCCAATACCGACAGCGTTGCGGTGATCGACGCGGCGATCATCGTCGAAACGGGGATGGAAAAGGACGTGGACATTCTCATCGTGGTAGGCGCCGACGATGCCGCGCGCTTATCCCGTCTCCGGGGCCGGGGAATGTCGGGCGAAGATGTGCGCGCGCGAATGGCCGTTCAGGCGCCCCCACACGTGCTGCAAAGGAAGGCCGACATCGTGGTCGATAACAACGGCACTCTCGAGGAGCTGGCGGAGAGGGCTGAAAAGGTCTGGAAGCAGCTCGAAGCTCGAAGCGGCTCGTGATCGAAGTCGTCTTTCTGGACGCAGGCGAAACGATCCTCCACCCACATCCCTCTTTCCCCGAGCTCTTCTCGCAGGTCGCCTCCGATAGCGGTTACAGCATCGACGTCGAGGAATCCCGGGCCGTCCAGCAGGCCCTGGCCCCTCATCTGGTCGATCTCGCGGAGGACACGGGGGTCGCCAATCCGTCACTGTCGGCAGAGAGCTCTGAGAAGTTCTGGTCGTTCATCTATCGCCGTCTGCTCAGAGAATTCGACATCGACGACGACGACCTCGTGAGCCGGCTCTACGCGACTTTCTCGAACGTCGCCTCCTACCGGTTGTTCGACGACGCCCTGCCCGCCCTGCGGGCCCTCGCAGCCGACGGCTACCGGCTCGGCCTCATCTCCAACTTCGAAGAGTGGCTTGACGAGATACTGGTCGAGCTCGAGGTCGTCGACGTGTTCGACTGCCGGATCATCTCGGGCCTCGAGGGCGTTGAGAAGCCCGACCCCAAGATCTTCGAGCTTGCCCTGGAACGCGCCGGCGTGGAGCCGAGACACGCAGTGCACGTCGGCGACTCGCCGGCGATGGACGCGGCGCCGGCCCGCGCCGCGGGCATGCACGCGCTGTTGCTGGACCGCTTCGACCGTTATCCTGAGTCGGAGGTGCCGCGGATCGGTTCGCTGGCCGAGCTCCCCGGCGTCGTCTCCCAATTGTGACCCGGCCTAGACTGGACTACCCATGCCATTGTTCAAAGTTCAAGCAGATTTCGAGCCCGCGGGGGATCAGGTAGCGGCGATCGAGAAGCTCGCCGAAGCCGTCCAAGCGGGCAACCGCTTCACGACCCTTTTGGGAGCCACCGGGACTGGAAAGACGGCTACTTTGGCGTGGGCGCTGGAACGCATCCAGAGGCCCACGCTTGTCATAGCGCCTAACAAGTCGCTGGGCGCCCAGCTCTGCAACGAGTTCAAGCAGTTCTTTCCCAACAACGCGGTCGAGTACTTCGTGTCCTATTACGACTACTACCAGCCGGAAGCGTACGTACCTTCGAGCGACACTTACATAGAGAAAGACTCCTCGATAAACGACGAGATCGAGCGCTTGCGCCACTCCGCCACGAGCGCCCTGCTGCAGCGCGACGACGTCCTCATCGTGGCGAGCGTGTCTTGCATCTTTGGCCTGGGATCACCCGAGGAGTACCTGAATCAGGTGGTGAGCGTGGCGCGGGGTGGCACCGCCGACCGCGACTTCATCCTCGAGAAGCTCGTCGACATCCAATACGAACGGAACGACGTGAACTTCATTCGGGGGAAGTTCCGGGTTCGGGGGGACACGATCGAAATCTTTCCTGCCTACGAGGAGAAAGCGCTGCGGATCGAGCTGTTCGGCGACGAGGTCGATCGCATCATCCAGCTCGACCCTTTGACGGGCGAGATAACCAACGAGCTGGATCACGTGACCGTGTACCCGGCGTCGCATTACGTCGCGTCGCGCGAGCGTATGCAGCGCGCCATCGAGCTGATTCAGGATGAGCTTGCCGAGCGACTCAGAGAGTTCGAGGGCGCCGGGAAGCTTCTCGAAGCCCAGAGGCTTCGCATGCGCACCGAATACGACCTCGAGATGTTGAAAGAGGTCGGCTTCTGCAACGGGATCGAGAACTATGCCCGTCACATTGAGGGCCGGGGGCCGGGGACGAAACCCAACACATTGATCGACTACTTTCCTGACGACTTTCTGGTGGTCTGCGACGAATCGCACGTCGGCGTCCCGCAGCTCAATGCCATGTACGAGGGTGACATGAGCCGCAAGGGCACGCTTGTGGAGCACGGATTCCGTCTCCCCAGCGCGCTCGACAACCGGCCCTTGAGGTTCGATGAGTTTCTCGACGCCGTGCACCAGGTCGTGTTCATGTCGGCGACGCCCGGCCCGTTCGAGCGCAGGATGTCGCCTCCACCCGTCGAGCAGATCGTTCGCCCCACCGGGCTCGTCGATCCCGAGATAGTGGTGCGGCCGACCAAGGGGCAGATCGACGACTTGATGGAGGAGATCCGCAAGCAGACCGAATCCCAAGAGCGCGTGCTGGTCACGACTCTCACCAAGAAGATGGCCGAGAACCTGACCGACTACCTTCTCGGCTCCGGAGTGCGCGTCCGCTACCTTCACTCGGATATCAACACGGTCGAACGTATTGAGATCCTCAGAGACTTGCGTCTGGGCGAGTTTGACGTGCTGGTCGGCATCAACTTGCTGAGAGAGGGCCTCGACCTTCCCGAGGTGTCGTTGGTAGCGATCCTGGACGCCGACAAAGAGGGCTACCTCCGCTCGCAGACCTCTCTCATCCAGACCATCGGCCGCGCGGCCCGCAACGTCGCCGGGCGGGTGATCATGTACGCAGACGAAGTAACCGACTCCATGCGCTCGGCGATCTCCGAGACGCAGCGCCGCCGCCAGATCCAGCTCGAGTACAACGAGGAGCACGGCATCGATCCGCAGTCGATCCGCAAGGCGGTCCACGACATCCTGATTCAGGGAATGGGGCGCAGGCGGGACGTGACGGTTCCCGACAAGTCCAAGAGCCGCCGCAACCAGGCGTTCGGAGGAAGCCCCGACGAGCTCAAGCGCCTCCTCATGCAGCTCGAGGAGGAGATGCATCAAGCGGCCGGCGACCTGCGCTTCGAGTACGCGGCCCGTATCCGGGACGAGGTCAAAGATCTCAGGCGGGAGCTAAGAGAGGTCGGTTGAGGGCCGGGCTTGTGGCCATTGGGGGTAGAGGTAACGTCAGTTAACTATTGATGCTAGCGTACGGCGGTCGAGCTCCTCCGCTCGGCTATGGGGCCCGTTTATCCAAGGGGGACTTTCCCTATGCGTCACTCGCGTGTTACGGCCATTCTCAACTGCCTCTGCATAATGGCGCTGGTTGCCGGGGTGGCGCCGATACCCGCCGCGGCCGCAGGGGGCCGGCGGGGCGCGCCCGACGACACGCGCAGCGTCGGTCCCAACTAC
>JACDBF010000194.1 GCA_013695055.1 Actinomycetota bacterium | reverse complement strand
TCGCTCTCGTATTCGTACGCCCCCGAGAGTCCGTCGCGCATCCCCTATATGGGTGGACTTTGTTCCCTGAGCAGGGCGTCATCGGGGCGGGCCGCGGGATGGTCTTAGACTTCGGATTTCTGCCCTGCGTCGTCCATTTCCATCGGAAGGACTCGAGATGCCATCGCTACACATCGCCCTGCAGGAAGGATTTGACGGCGACCTCGTCGTAGTTCGAGTAAACGGCAAGGAGGCTCTGCGCAAGAAAGATGTGACAACTCGCATGCAGATCGGTTTGGCGGATTCCGTCGACACCGTCTGGGACGGCGAATCGGCGCGCGTCGAAGTCGCGGTACCGACGCGCAACATCTCCGGCACGATAGAAGAATTGCTTCAAGGAGAATCCTATCTTGGAATTTCCATCCTGAAGGGGGCCATCGAAGGCCGCGTTTCCACCGAACCCTTCGGCTACGTCTAGCCAGATGCCCTTAGCGTCCTGGAGTCGGCTCCAGCGCAGAGGAGCACGAGCTTAAGGAGAAGAGTTGAGCGACCGTCCGATTGCCGATTACGCACTGATCTCCGACTGCCACTCAGCAGCGCTCGTGACGACCGAGGGTTCTGTCGATTGGGTCTGTTTCCCGAGATTCGACAGGCCCTCGACCTTCGGTCGCCTGCTGGATGAGGCTGCCGGCCACTGGTCCGTACGTCCTCGTGACTACGATCAGAAATCCCGGCGATACCTCGAGAACACCATGGTTCTTGAGACCACCTTTCAGGTCTCTTCGGGCGTCGTTCGCATCGTCGACGCGCTCGCCGTCGGAAGAAACGAGAAGGGACACGAGCTGGGCAAGGACAGCCCCCATTTGCTGATTAGGTCGGTGACTTGTGATCAAGGAGCGGTGGAGCTCGACTTCGAATATTCGCCCCGGCCCGAGTACGGCTTGATCTATCCCTTCCTTACGGAGGTGGAGGGTGGCATCGCGGCTCAGGGAGGTGCCGACGTGCTGATTTTGTCTTCACCCGTGGATCTCGCGATGGAGGAATCAAGCGCGACCGCCCGCCTGGAGCTGTCCGGCGGGCAATCAATCACCTTTGCTCTGCATCATGCGCAGAGCTGGGAGCCTCCGCCGCAGGTGTGGAGCCAGAAGGAGTTGATGGGTCGCCTGGACGAGACGATCGAGGCGTGGCGCACATGGTCTTCTTTGCACCAGGCGTACGAGGGCCCGTGGAAGGACCTCGTACATCAATCCGGTCGCGTTCTCCAGGCCCTGACGTACCAACCCACCGGAGCGATCGTGGCAGCGGCAACGACGTCTCTTCCGGAGGAGATCGGCGGCGAACGCAACTGGGACTATCGCTACGCATGGGTTAGGGACGCCAGTCTCACTCTCGAGGCTCTGTGGGTCGCCGCCTGTCCGGATGAGGCAGCCGGCTTCTTCAACTACATGGCAAGGGCTTCCGCGTCTCAACTGCGCAGGGGAAACGACCTTCAGATCATGTTCGGCATTGGCGGTGAGCGAGATCTCTCCGAGCGCGAGCTGCCCCATCTGTCGGGCTGGCGCGATAGCAGGCCCGTGCGCGTAGGCAATGGCGCTTGGAACCAACGACAGCTTGACGTTTACGGCGAGCTGCTGAATGCCGCATACAGGCTGTCGGACTTGTGGGACAGTTTCGAGCCTTCCACCAACCGCCTCTTAGTGGACGTGGCCGACGCAGCCGCCGCCCGCTGGATGGACACTGATCAAGGAATCTGGGAGCAGCGCGGAGAGCCGCAACATTTTCTCTATTCAAAGCTCATGTGTTGGGTGGCTCTCGACCGAGCGATATATCTTGCCGGCCGCATCGAGGCAACTGATCGTGTCGATGCATGGACGAAAACGCGTGAGGAGATCAAGAACGCGATCTTGGAGCGCGGCTGGAGTGAACGCGCCCAAGCGTTTACCCAGGCATTCGGCTCCGAGGACCTCGATGCATCCAACCTGATGCTGACGATCATCGGATTCCTTCCGGCCGATGATCCGCGCATGCTGGCTACCCTCGATGCCATCGAGGAACGCTTGACCAATGATGACGGTCTCGTCTACCGCTATAAAGGTGGTGACGGTCTGGAGGGCGAGGAGGGCACTTTCCTCCTGTGCACCTTTTGGTTGGCGCAGGCCCAGGCTTTGTCCGGCCGGGTTGATCGCGCCCGGACGATCTTTGAGCGCGCTATCGCATACGCTAATGACGTCGGCCTCCTCGCCGAGGAAATCGACGGCCAGACAAAGGAGCTGCTCGGCAACTTCCCGCAAGCCTTCAGCCATATCGGCCTAGTGAACGCGGCGTGGGCGATCGCGCAAGCAGAGAAGGGCTTGACCCCTAGTGGTTCCCCGCTCCTAGGCGGCGACCCCAAGTGAGGTTGTCCAGCAGAGGTTTGAGCTCGTCGACGAGATCGAAGGGGGCCACATGAAAGCCATTGCCGTTTATCCAGGTAAAGCGGGGAGCGCTCACATGGCCGACATCCCCGAGCCGAGTCTCGAAGACATTCCCGGCGAGCGCGGAGTGAGAGTCAAGGTCCTGGCGGTGGGACTGGATGGCACCGACGTGGAAATCAACGCGGCCGAGTACGGCGCCGCCCCTGAGGGGTCGGACTTCTTGGTTCTCGGACATGAAGGCTTTGGTGTGGTCGAGGAAGTCGGAAAGCGCGTCACAGAGCTCTCGCGCGGCGACTACGTCGTGGCGATCGTCCGCCAACCGCGTGGTAACAGCATCTACGATCGCATCGACATGGCGGACATGACCACAGACGACACCTACTTCGAGCACGGGATAAGCAGAGTCCACGGTTTTCTGACCGAACAGTACGTCGAGTCGGCCGATCATCTGGTCAAGATCCCCAAGGAGCTGCGCGATGTCGGTGTATTGCTCGAACCAACGACGATCATCGAGAAGGGCATCACTCAGGCTTATGAGATCCAGCGGCGGCTGAAAGTGTGGCGCCCTAAACGGGCCGCGGTGCTGGGGGCCGGCACGGTCGGGCTCCTCGCCACTATGGGCCTGCTTCTGCGTGGTCTCGAGGTAGTCACGGCCGGCCTCGACGAACCGCCTTACCTGAACTCCGATCTCGTCGAGGCCATCGGCGCCCATTACATCAACACTAAGGTCGTGTCGCTGGAAGAGGCGGCTCGCGACCACGGACCCTTTGACATCATTTTCGAGGCCACAGGCTATTCGCCGATCGTGTTCGAGGCGATGCAGCATCTCGGCAAGAACGGTGTGCTCGTTCTGTCGAGCGTGACCGGCGGAGATCGCAAGGCCGAAGTGCCCGCCGACGCCATCAATCTCGACTTCGTGCTCGGCAACAAAGTGATGGTCGGCACGGTCAATGCCAACAGAGAGAACTTCGAGTTGGGCGTGCGCGACATGGCTCTGGCCGAGTACCAGTACCCGGGATGGTTGGCGCGGCTGTTGACGGATCGCGTGGATGGTCTGAGCTCATGCCCGCGGGCTTTCGAGCTCCTCGGCTCCGAAGGAGTCATCAAGGTTTACGTGCAAGTAGCGCCGTTCGATGATTGAGCGGCGCGCTCTTAACGAGCAGCTTGAGCGACGATCGATTCATGCAGCCGTCTGATCATATGTGCCGACCGTGACAGGCGGGCCGCTGCAATCATCCGGTTGGATCGATGTGTCCGTTCCGCTCCGGAGCGGCATGCCCCACTGGCCCGGCAACCCGCCGGTCCGAATCGAGCGAGAGCTGGACATCGATAGCGGCGACGATGCGAATGTGTCCTTTCTTTCGATGGGGTCTCACACCGGCACTCATATGGACGCGCCGCTGCATTTCTTCTCTCAGGGCAAGAGCCTGGACGAGATGGAGATCGACGCCACCATCGGCGTCGCTCGGGTGATCGAGATCATGGATACAGAGGCGGTGCGCGTCGCAGAGTTGGCAGACAAAGAGATCGGCGCGGGGGAGCGGGTCTTGTTCAAGACTCGCAACTCGCAGCGAGCGTGGGCCAGGGAGGACTTCATTGAGGACTTCGTGTACGTGTCTCAGGATGCGGCCCGGTATCTGGCGGCCAGAAACGTGCGCACGGTGGGTGTCGACTATCTATCGGTCGGGGGATTCAAGCGCGATGGACTAGAGACCCATCAAGCCCTGTTGGGTGCGGGCATCTGGATCATCGAGGGGCTCGATCTCTCAGAAACGGGGGCCGGGAGCTACGAGTTGATCTGCCTCCCGCTGCGAATAGCGGGCAGCGACGGAGCCCCCGCACGCGCCCTTCTGAAGCCTTTGCGGTGAGGGCCGTTAGGTGCGGTTGGCGGTTACCGACCTGGGGTTTTTGATGGGCGTGAGCTTTTTTTCCAGCTCGGCCCGCAGCGGCTCGTAGTTCGGCGGGAGCGCCAGAGACTCGCCGAGAGACTCCAAAGGCTCATCGACTGCGAAGCCCGGGCCCAAGGTTGCGATCTCAAAGAGAACACCAGACGGCTCGGTGAAATAAATGGACTTGAAGTAGTAGCGGTCGATGACGGGCGTCACGTGGGGATTCGCCGCGGCGACGCGCGTCCTCCAGTGGTCGTGCGCTTCTATGGAAGAAGCCCACGCGACGTGATGAACCGTACCTGCACCGCTCACGCCCGGCGCGGCGGGCGCCTCGTCGTAGACGTAGAACGAGCCCCTGCTTTCGCCGCGCGCATACCATTCCAAGCGAGACTTGGATTCAAAGCCCATGGTGTCGCCGAGGAAAGGTTCGCTTGCTTGCGGATCGGCGCTGTAGGCGTGAACCCCGTCGAAGCCCAACAGGGCGAGCTCGTTCGGGATGTCAGGATGATTGGCGGTCAACACTTCATCGTTTGACTCGACCACTCGCAACTCTAGGGACAGGCCCTCGGGATCATCGAACCTGAGACGGCCGTGCCCTCGCTCGGTGTCGACGCCGGCTGAAGAGAGTCGAGCGGCCCAGAACTCGAGGGCTTCCTCGGAGCCGATGCGCCACACGATTCGGTGGACCATCCCGGCCCCCGCTCTTCCACGGCGGGCATCGTGGTACTCGAAGAAGGTGATGTCGGCTCCTGCACTGCCCTTCTCGTCCGAGTAGAACAGGTGGTAGACGGTGGGATCGTCCTGGTTTACGGACTTCTTGACCAGCCGCAATCCCAGTGTCCCGGCGTAGAAGTCGACGTTTCCAGGAGCGTCCCCGGTGATTGCCGTGATGTGATGGATACCCTCTAGCTTCATCGCCCCTCCTTGGCCAGTGGCCGCTGCGATTTCCCTCTCTGCAAACTATGCGGCAGACGGAAATGTTCCTGCGTCCAGTCTCAACGACCGGTGAGGTATCTCTGTGAGTGTGGACTCTATCGTTTTGCACGTCGATGTCGATGAGTTCGTCGCGGCCGTGGAAGTGCTCCGGCATCCCGAGTTGGCGGGAGCGCCGGTCATCGTCGGGGGGCGTGGTGACCCGACGAAACGGGGTGTCGTGGCGACCGCGAGCTATGAGGCACGCCGTTACGGAGTCCACTCCGGCATGCCCCTTCGCGTCGCCGCTCGTAAGTGTGCTGCAGGCGTGTTCCTCCCGGTCGACCGGGAGGCTTATGAGGCTGCGTCAGAAGGAGTCATGAGGATCCTGGGGAGCTTCGCCGATTCGCTCGAAGTGTGGGGTTGGGACGAAGCGTTCCTGGAGCTCCGCGGCGATCCCGAGGTCGTCGCCCGCGCGATCCAGGCGGCCGTGAAGGCGGATATAGGCCTGTCCTGCTCGGTCGGGATCGGCGACAACAAGCTGAGAGCCAAGACCGCCTCGGGCTTCGCAAAGCCGGCAGGTATCTACCGGCTGACCGCCGCAGAGTGGTTCGGCGTGATGGGCGCTCGAGGAACCGAGCAGCTCTGGGGCGTAGGAAGGAAGACCGCTCGAAGGCTCGCCGAAGGGGGCATAACAACCGTGCGCGAGCTTGCCGCTGCAGACGAGCAAGAGCTCGGAACCTCCTTCGGATCACGAACCGGGCCCCGGCTCAAAGCGTTGGCGCGTGGAGAAGATTCTTCTCCTGTGGATTCGACTCCCCGGCGCGCCAAGTCGAGCAGCCTCGAGCTGACCTTCGACGAGGACGTCGAAGATACCGCCGTGATTATGTCGGAGGTAGAGCGAATGGCGCGCGCGCTCGCCGATCGGGTTGACTCGACAGATCGGCTCGTGTCCGGAGTCACTGTAAAACTGAGGTTTGCGCCCTTCGTCACGCGCACTCGCAGCATTCGCCTAGACGAGCCTTCCACCGATGTCGAGAAGATCGTTGTGGCCGCGGCGGGTGCGGTGGCCCTCTTTGAGATCGACCGGCCCGTTCGCCTTGTCGGAGTCAGGACTGCCTTGCAATGACAACCGTCCGGCCGACTGGGAGACTCCGGCGAGACTCCTCTACAGCTCTCGGCGCAGGACGATCTCATCACGCAGCGGAATGCCGTGGGCGCCTGTCATCGGGATAGTGGGTTTTAGCCTCATCCGGCTCTCGTCTACGGCGCCGGGTAGCAATCTCGTAAGTTGAAAACCTCGCCTTTGATAGAAACGGAGCGCGTCTAGATTGTCGTTGGTGGTCGTGAGAAACATAACGTCGCATCCCGCTTGCAGAGCAATGTGCTCGGCCTTCTCCAACAGAGCCGTACCGACCCCTCGCCACGAATCCTCGACGTGAATCGTCAAGACTTCGCAGGCCTTTTCTTCGAGGATGTACGTGAGCACGCCAATGAGCTCACCGTTTTCTTCCGCAAGGAGAGCCGGATGCGCAAGGGCATCGACGAGCTTTCCGGCCCGAGCGCACATTCTGGTATCGCGTTCGACAAGGAAGCGCTCGACGACCGGGATGTCCCTCGCTCGTCTATCTCGAATCCACATGCAACCAGGATGTCAGACGAAAGGGTCAGCCGGCTGCCTCGGCGCGGCTCCTGAGCCCGCTGGCGAACTGCTCAAACGATGGTCCGAGATCCGGCATCGATCGCCAGATCATTGAAAGAAGCGGGCCCGTGTATTCCTCGCGCATGGTGAATTTCGTAACGCCGCCTCCTTGTGGCGACAAGTTGAAGGTGCGGACGCCTCGAAACAGTCCCAGAGGCATCCCTCCCACCCACGTCATCTCCCGCCCCGTCTTGAACTCGGTGACCGTCACGGGAAATGCCCGTCCGGGATTGGCTTCTGAAACGACCTTGATCTTTTGCCCCTGCGCGATTCGCCCCTCTACTCTTTGCACCCCGGAGTCCCACTGCGAGTAGTTGGGCGCGTCGACCAGAATGGCCCAGATGGTCTCCGGATCCGCCTGGATCGCCGACTCGGCCTCATAGGCCTTCATGCTTGACCTCCTCATCTATGTAACCGTTGGGTTACGGTAACAGCTCTGTTACCATTTCGGAATCTCATTTGCCGCTCTCCCCGGAGATCCCTTCGACGCTCTCGGCGACGCCAACCGGCGGGCCATAGTCGAGCTTCTGCGAAACGGGGACAGATCCGTTCAAGAGCTTGCCGATGAGTTGCCGATCAGCCGGCCGGCGGTTTCACGTCACCTGCGGCTGCTCAAAGACGCAGCCTTGGTGACCGAGAGAGCCGAAGGTACCCGCAGGTTGTACCGGCTGCAGGCAGAAGGCGTCGCGGCCGTGCGCGACTATCTGGAGACCGTCTGGGGCGAAGCGGCAGCGCGCTTCAGGCTCGCCGCCGATAACAGCTCCTCGCACCATCGAGCGGACAAGAGGTGATGGACCCCCTCGTCTCAGAGTTCACGGTCGCATGCTCGTGCGAGCACGCTTTTGATGTGTGGGCCACCAAGACCTCGGCGTGGTGGCCACATGACCACTCGGTGTCGGCAGAGCCAGGATTGATCGTCACTTTCGAGCCACGGCGCGGGGGCCGTATCTACGAACGCACCCCCGAAGGGACAGAGCACGACTGGGGCGAGATTCTGGTCTGGGACCCACCTCACCGGCTCACATACTCATGGCACATCGCAAGCGACAGCAGCGACGCCACCGAGGTCGACATCACCTTCACTGGAGGTCGTGAAAGCACCACCGTCACGATCGTCCACCGTCACTGGGAGAGACTCGGAGCCAACGGGCCCTCAATGCGAGAGAGAAA
>JACDBF010000156.1 GCA_013695055.1 Actinomycetota bacterium | reverse complement strand
CGGACTATCTGCGTCCACACAACAACGATCTCTGGGACTGCCTGGACGACGGCAGAGATGACGACCTTCTCAGCGACGGCTGCGTGCGGGTCGGAACTCTCAATGACCTGACGGCGGAGTGGACCGGCGGAATCTTCGACGCCACCGGCACTCGTTTCTTCGTGAGTGTTCAGCACAACATCTCCGGCGCCGGAGTCATCCTCGAAGTGAGGGGCTGGCGTTAGGTAACACAGTTTGAGATAGAGACCAACGAGGAGGGGCCCGCAGTCTTTGCGGGGCCCCTTGCTCTGTCATGCTGCGGTGATGCATCAACAGCCTCTGGTGATCGATGAGAATCCCACCCGGGCCGACGTGGAGGCTTTGTCCGACCTCATAACTGAATTCAACTTCGAGGCGACCGACTTGCGCGACGGTCGTCTCCTTGCCTCCCTCGTGCGCAACGGCGAGGGCGAGCTGGTGGCCGGCATGTATGGATGGACGTGGGGCGGCTGTTGCGAGATCGAGTACCTATGGGTGCACGAGGATCAGCGCAAGCAAGGCCTCGGCGCAAGACTGCTCGAGGCCGCCGAGCAGGAGGCGGCAGACCGCCATTGCCGCCAGGTCGTTCTCAGCACACACAGCTTCCAGGCCCCCGGCTTCTACCGAAGGTTCGGCTACGAAGTGGTCGGTGAGATCGAGGACTACCCGGTTGGACACAGCAAGTACTTTCTGAGAAAGAAGCTGGGCCCCCCGCGGTAGGAGTGGACCGGGAGTCTATCTGCCTGATCTCTCACCATAAATCCGAGGCAGGCTCCGAATCGGGTATTTTCGCCAGCGACTCGAGAGCAAGAGGATTCGGCGACGGATAGGGAGCCCGTCTTGGAAGATCTTGTTGAGGGGCTGGCCAACGGAAATGTCACCGAGGTCAAGGTGGTACTTGCTTCGGTCGTCGTGGCTCTCGCCGTCTATCAAGTCTTTCTCATGGCCGTTGGCTATGGAAAACTGCGTTTACCGTTCCTGAACGCTTCACCGGCCTCGTCTACGCATCGCTCGGTAGGTGACACGATCGTCGTCATAACCTTGCTGGTGGCGTTCATGTGCGTCGCATACTTTGGCTTCGAAGACGGCATCGAGGACGCCTCCTCCGGCGAAGAGACTCGTGCGGCCCTCCACATCGCCTCAGGGTCTCTCTTGATCGTGGTGCTGACACTCAAGGTCATCGTCGTTCGTTGGTGGCATCGGTTGAATCGCTATCTGCCCGCGCTCGGCCTAACCGTCTTTGCGCTCTTTGCCCTAACGTGGCTCACTTCGGCCGGCGACTACCTTGGGGGGTGGTGACATGTCCGACGACGCTTCAGACAACCGGAACTTCTCGCATGCTCGACAGATGATCGGCTCTCTCGTTGCCGCCGTGCTCATCGTGATCGTCGTCATCGCGCTTGTGACTGCGAATCTAGGCCCGGGGGATTCCGACCGTAATGGAGACGACGAGACTCGGTACGAGGAGGACAACAGCGGACCGGGAAGCAGCGACGGGGGCCCTGATCGCCGGCTCTTGCCCACATAGGGATCTCGCTGTCTCTTGACGCCGGAGCGGCTGGTTTGTCGCCGGTACCTGGTCGAGATGGCGCGTCTAAGACCCGCTCGATTGAGCCGTTAGCTCCTCGGTCGGAGCCGGCTTGTCGAAATGATCGGCGAGGTCTTTACCCGAAAGGTTCTCTTTTTCGAGCAGCAATACTGAGAGCTCGTCCAAGTCGCGGCGATGGTCCGTCAAGATCGCCCGAGCGCGTTCTTGGCCCTGGATCAAGATGCTCTTGACCTCGCGGTCGATCGCCATCTCGGTCTCGTCGGAAACCTCTTCCGAACGGCGGAACGCCGGCGACAAGAAGCGGGGACCGCTATCGGCGATGTTGATAGGTCCTACGCGCGGCGACATCCCGAACTCCATGACCATCCGGCGAGCTATCTCGGTTGCCTTCTTGAGATCATCCTGTGCTCCCGTCGTCGCGAAGCCGAACACGGTTTCTTCCGCCGCCCGGCCCCCGAGCAGCACCGCGATGAGGTCGTGGAGCTCCGGCTCCGATCTCAGGTAGCGCTCCTCCTCGGCTAGTTGCTGGGTAAACCCGAGAGCACCGATGCCACGCGGAATGATGGAGATGCGGTGCACTGGGTCTGAATGCTCGACGAAATGCGCGACCAACGCGTGGCCGAGCTCGTGGAAGGCGACGAGCCTGCGCTCCTTCTCCGTCAGTACCTGCGAGCGCCGCTCCAGCCCGGCTACCACCCGATCTATTGCTTCTTCCAACTCGAGCATCCCAACCGTCTGCTTCCCGCGCCGGGCGGCCAGCAGAGCGCCCTCGTTGATCAGATTCGCCAGTTGCGCCCCTGAGAATCCCGGCGTGCGACGCGCGAGAACCTTGAGGTCGACTCCCGGTTCGAGCGGGACATCGCGCGCGTGAATCTCGAGAATCTGCTCCCGACCCTTCACCTCGGGAAGGTTCACCTGGATCTGCCGGTCGAAACGTCCTGGGCGCAGGAGCGCCTGGTCGAGTACCTCTGGCCGGTTGGACGCGGCGACGATGATGACACCTGTGTTCGCCTCGAAGCCGTCCATCTCGGTTAGAAGTTGCTGCAAGGTCTGCTCCTGCTCCTGATTTGACCCCATTTGGTACCCCGCGGCCCCCGAACGAGACTGGCCGATGGCGTCGATCTCGTCGATGAATACGATCGCGGGTGCCCGATCGCGCGCTTGTTTGAACAGATCGCGCATGCGAGCTGCTCCGAGACCGACGAAGAGCTCGATGAACTCCGAAGCGGAGATGTAGAAGAACGGAACCTTAGCCTCACCGGCAACCGCTCGGGCCAGCAGCGTCTTGCCGGTCCCCGGAGGCCCGACCAACAGCACGCCCTTGGGTATCCGAGCCCCCACCTTCTTGAACTTGTCGGAGTTGCGCAGGTAGTCGACCAGCTCGACGAGCTCCGTCTCGACTTCGTCTACGCCGGCCACGTCATCGAAGGTCGTCTTCATGTCGGTGCGGTCGTAGAGCTTGGCCTTGTTCTTGCCGAGCGACATAGGGCCGCCAGCCCCGCCACCTAGATTTTTCAACCGTCTGAAGATGAAGAAGTAATAGAGAAGGCCTATGACCACGAATGGCAAGAGCGAGAACAACAAGCTGCCGAAAGCGCTCGGTTGGCTTCCGCTGACATCCACGCCCGCCTCGTCCAACTGTTCAGAAAGACGATCCGTCTCGTAGTTGGGCGGGAGCGTAGTCGTGAAGTTCTTGGGGTCGCCTTCGCCTTCCGGCGCGAGCACCCCCTCGACGGTAGTGGTGGAAATCGTCGCCTCATTGACCTCGCCGTTCTCGACCAGCGTGAAGAGGCGCGAGAGCGAGATCTCTTCTGGTGATGAGGAGCCGAAGCCACCCTGTAGGAAGTAGAAGAGCGCCACGCTCGCCAAGATCCAGGCGACCGTCGTCCAGCGCTGGCGAACGGGATCGGGCCCCGGGGGCCCGGTGGGTTTCGCCTTCTCCCCCTTAGGGGGCTGCGAGCCTCGGTTGCGTAAGCGATCCATCATCTGCCCAGGATAATCCCGCCCGGTTTCTTGCGGAGGCGACTCGTTCGACCGGTTGCTTCCCTCCGCACTCGACCCTGCCGCCCAAACGCGCAAAGAATCCAACCTCGCCGCTTGACATGTGACCATCGGGTCACGTATCTTGATTCTCGTGACCGACGACCGTGTGTTCAAGGCTCTTGCCGACCCGACGCGTCGTTTCCTGCTCGACCGGCTCTTTGTGCGTGACGGCCGCACGCTGACTGAGCTCGAGTCGGAGCTCGAGATGACGCGCTTTGGCGTCATGAAGCATTTGCGCGTCTTGGAAAACGCGAACCTCGTGGTCG
>JACDBF010000152.1 GCA_013695055.1 Actinomycetota bacterium | reverse complement strand
GCCTGGTTCATCTATGGGGACGATCAGCTTGGTCAAGGACGCGAGAACGCGAAGGTCTTCCTGGCCGAGAATGCCGACATCGCGACCGAGATCGAGCTCAAGATCAAGGACAAGCTGGGCCTGCTCGACGGCGACGACGAGATCGAGATCCAGCCGGGTGCCGCGGCCGCGGCCGGCCCAACCGCCCCGGCTCCCGGGCCGGACCGGTGATCCCGGAGAGGACCGCGGAGGACGAGGCTCAGAAGGCCGCTATGGAAAGAGCCGGACGCCTGCTCGCAGCTCGGCCCCGCACCGAGAGCGAGCTGCGACGGCGGCTCTCGGCCGCGGGCCTCGAGACCGGCGTCGTGGACGACGCCCTGGGACGCCTCACTCAACTGGGGCTGGTGGATGACGGGGCATTTGCTCGTCAGTGGGTCGAGGAGCGGAGCCGCAAGCCGGGCAAGTCCTCTCGGGCCCTGAGGGCCGAGCTCCGCTCCAAGGGGGTCGACGGAGACGTCGTCGAGGAGGCGGTGGAAGCGTGCCGGGACGGCGACGAGCGGCGAGCCGAGGAGGCCGCTGCCCGCTGGGTACGCCGTGTTTCCGGCCTTCCCGTTGCCGCCCAGGCGCAGAAGATCGTCGCCATGCTCGTCCGGCGCGGGTTCGATACCGAGGTTGCCCGCTCGGCCACTCGCGCGGTGCTGCCGCCTGAGGGCTGGGAGTGAACGACTAAAGAGGTCGAGGGGCGTACCATTGAGGATCAACGATTGGTAGCAATACCCAAAACCCGGTACGAACGAATGCGTGAGACCACTATGACACCGTCCTTGTTGCCTACCCATAGAGCTCTTTTGGACCGACCTGAACGGTTGACATCGTCGTTGGGCGGGATGAGCGGCTTTGCCGCGGCTCAGCCGCGGCTCAGCTAGACCTTTAGCCCTCGCAGTTCGCTTGGACCCGGGGCGTGCTCCGGCACGGTGCCGGATGCGCGCGTCGAGAGACCGCGAAAGGAGCGAGGGAGATGGACATCATTGCCGGCCTCCTCGTCGGCCTCCTCGTTGGTGCAGGAGTCGGCTATTTCGTACGCAAGTCGCTGGGGGAGCGCGAAGTCGACTCCGCCGAGACGCGGGCGCGCACCGTCTTGGAGAACGCCCAACGAGAAGCCGGCCAGGCCAAACGAGAAGCGCTCGTCGAGGCCAAGGACGAGATTTTCCGAATGCGCTCAGAGGCCGAGACCGAGGTCAAGCGCCGCTCGGCCGAGCTCGAGAAGAAAGATGATCGCATGGCTCAGAGAGAGGCCACTCTCGATGCGCGCGTCGATTCACTGGGGCGCAAGGAGCAGGCGGTCGAGGTCAAAGAAGAGCAGATAGCAACCGTGCGCGAGGGCCTCGAGGACATGAAGCAGCAGGTGGGCCTCGAGCTTCAGAGGGTTGCGGGCATGACGTCGCAGGATGCTCGCCAGAGCTTGATCGAAGAGATAGAGAGCGACGCCAAGCGGGACGCGATGGTCATCGTGCGCGACCTCGAAGCTCAGGCCCGGGAAGAGGGCGAACGCAGGGCTCGAAAGGTCATCGCGATCGCCATGCAAAGGGTGGCCTCCGAGCTCACCAGCGAAGCGACGGTAACGACGTTGACTCTCCCGTCGGAGGACATGAAGGGCCGGATAATCGGCCGCGAGGGCCGCAACATCCGGGCCTTCGAGGCGGCGACGGGCACAAACATCATCGTGGACGACACCCCCGAGGCCGTAGTGCTTTCGTGCTTCGATCCGATTCGGAGAGAGATGGCCCGGCTAACGCTCGAGAAGCTCATCGGCGACGGCCGCATCCAGCCGGCGCGCATCGAAGAGATGCACGAAAAGTCCAAAGCTGAAGTCGAGCGAGAGATTCGAGAGGGCGGCGAGTGGGCCGTGCTCGAGACTGGGATCACCGACATGCATCCCGAGCTCGTAAGGGTCCTCGGACGGCTGAAGTTCAGGACCTCATACGGCCAGAACGTCCTGAAGCACGTGGTGGAGGCCTCCCATATCGCCGGGATGATCGCCGCCGAGCTCGGCATCGATGTTGCGATCGCTCGCCGCGCGACTCTGCTGCACGACATCGGCAAGGCGGTCACACACGAGGTGGAGGGGTCTCACGCGCTCATTGGGGCGGAGATCGCGCGCCGGCTCGGCGAGAAGCCCGAGATCACGCATCCGATCGAGGCGCACCACGGCGAAGTCGAGCAGCGAACCATCGAAGCTGTCATTACCCAGGTAGCGGACGCCATCTCGGGTGCCCGTCCGGGAGCGCGCCGCGAGTCCCTCGAGACCTACGTGAAGCGCCTCGAGCGCCTGGAGCAGATAGCCATGGACTTCGATGGGGTGGACAAGGTCTATGCCATGCAGGCGGGCCGCGAGGTGCGCGTCATGGTCAAGCCGGGTGCGGTGGACGACCTGCAAGCCGAAGTGATCGCTCGAGACATCGCCAAGAAGGTCGAGGAAGAGCTGCAGTATCCGGGCCAGATAAGGATCACCGTGATCCGAGAGCTGAGATCCTCCGCCTACGCCAAGTAGGCTCGAGCTCGTGACAGAGGCGCAACGCACTTACTTTCTGCGCACCTTCGGGTGCCAGATGAACGAGCACGATTCCGAGCGCATGGCCGGGATGCTCGAGGCCGAGGGCTACGTCGCCGCGACCGGGCCCGAGGATGCCAGCGTCGTGCTCTTCAACACGTGCTGTATTCGCGAGAACGCCGACCAGCGCTTGTACGGGAACCTGGGTCACATGAAGGCACTGAAGGACAAGCGTCCCGAGCTCCGCATCGTGGTCGGCGGGTGCCTTGCTCAGAAGGACAAGCAGGCGATCCAGGAGCGCGCGCCGTACGTCGACGTCGTTCTTGGGACCCACAACCTCGCCAGCTTGCCGCGGCTGCTGCGAGCCTCTGAGACCGAACCCGCTTTCGAGATCCTCGAGCAGACGGAGGTCTTCCCGTCCGCCTTGCCGGCTCGCCGGTTTTCTCCGTGGCATGCGTGGGTCTCGATCTCCATCGGCTGCAACAACGCGTGCACTTTTTGCATCGTGCCGGCGGTCCGGGGGCCGGAGATCTCCCGGCGCTCCGGTGAGATCGCCGACGAAGTCGTGCGGCTGGCGGCCGACGGAGTAGTCGAGATCACGCTTCTCGGCCAGAACGTGAACTCATATGGGCGAGATCTTGACGGCACCCCCATGTTTTCCAAGCTTCTCCGAGTGCTGGACGAGATCGAAGGCGTGGAGCGAATCCGCTTCACGAGCCCGCACCCAAAGGATTTTCGAGCCGATACGGTCGCCGCAATGGCCGAATGTCGCAGCGTCTGCGAACACATCCACCTGCCGCTGCAATCGGGCTCGGATACTTGCCTCAAGCGCATGAAGCGCGCCTACACCCGCCGCAAGTACCTGGACAAGGTGACGATGATCAGGAAGGCCATTCCCGATGTGGCGATAACCACCGACATCATCGTCGGTTTTCCCGGCGAGACCGAAGAAGAGTTTCAGGACACTCTTTCGCTCGTCGAAGAAGCACGGTATGACGCCGCTTACACATTCCAGTACTCACCACGCCCGATGACGGCCGCGGCGGACCTTCCCGACAAGATCTCGAAAGAGGTCGTGCAGGAACGCTTCGAGCGCTTGATCTCCCTTCAAGAAGAGATCTCCTTGGAGCGCAACGTCCGGATGGTGGGCGGGACACAGGAAGTGATTGTCGAAGGCGTCTCCAAGAAGAATCCGGGACGGCTCAGCGGTCGCACTCGCACGAACAAGGTCGTGCACTTCGATTCCGACGGAGCGCCCGAGGGCTCGTTCCGCACGGTTCGCATTACCGGCGGGCACCCCCACCACTTGAAGGGCGAGGTCGTCGGAACGAGCCGGGAGCCGGCCCCCCGCCGGACCCTCAAGCTCCCACTCATCTCATCCCCGGCAAGCCGCTAGCCCGCCGAGTGGGATGTCGCCGAGTGGGTGGTGAATGGCGGTATGCGCCCGCGGACACCCACTCGACAGGACCAGCCCGCCGAGTGGGTGAGGAATGGCGGGATGCGCCCGCTG
>JACDBF010000188.1 GCA_013695055.1 Actinomycetota bacterium | reverse complement strand
CCTCCGAGGCCGCGGCCTCGGGCGCCCGGGTCGCTTCTCGCTGTTGGCGGCGCCGCCTCGTGCGCTCGAGGGGATTCGCAGGGGATTGCTTGGCGACCTCGGCGAGTATCTCTTCGACCTCACTCTTCTCCAGCGACTCCTTCTCGATCAGCTTGTCGACCATGAGATCGAGCTTGTCTCGGTACTTGGTCAGGATCTCGCGGGCCTCGTCGTGAGCTTCTTCGACGAAGCGGTGAATCTCCTCGTCGATGCGCGCCGCCACGTCATCCGAATAGTCCCTGACATGGCCGAAGTCGCGTCCCAGAAACGGCTGCGACTCGCTTTCACCCAGAGCCAGGGGCCCCAGTTGGGACATGCCGAACTCCATCACCATCTGTCTGGCGATCCGAGTGCAGCGCTGGATGTCGTCTTGAGCGCCGGTCGTCGGCTCATCGAAGACGAGCTCCTCGGCGACCCGGCCCCCGAGGAGCATCGCCAGCTGGTCGATCAGCTCCGAGCGGGTGACCAGGAAGCGGTCCTCGGTGGGCAGATTGAGCGTGTAGCCGAGGGCACGGCCGCGCGAGACGATCGACACCTTGTGCACCGGATCAGCGTTGGGAAGCGCATGGGAAACGAGAGCGTGGCCCGCCTCGTGGTACGCGATCACCTTGCGTTCCTTCTCGGAGATCACCCGGCTTCGGCGCTGGGGGCCGGCCAGCACTCTGTCGATGGCCTCTTCGAGCTCGAGCATGGCGATCTCGGAGCGGTTGAACCGCGCGGCCAGAAGGGCGGCCTCGTTGACCACGTTGGCGAGATCGGCCCCCGTGAACCCAGGCGTTCGGCGCGCCAGCACCTCGACGTCCACCTCCTTGGCCATCGGCTTGCCGCGCGTGTGCACCTTGAGGATCCCCGTGCGCCCGAGGAGGTCGGGCCGGTCGACCACGATCTGGCGGTCGAATCGGCCGGGCCGGAGCAAGGCCGGGTCGAGAATGTCTGGTCGGTTGGTAGCGGCGATAAGGATGACACCGCTCTTGATGTCGAAACCGTCCATCTCGACCAGCAGCTGGTTGAGCGTCTGCTCGCGCTCGTCGTGCCCCCCACCCAGGCCCGCGCCGCGATGACGGCCCACAGCGTCGATCTCGTCCATGAAGACGATTGACGGCGAATTGGCCTTGGCCTGCTCGAAGAGATCGCGCACCCGGCTGGCGCCGACCCCGACGAACATCTCGACGAAGTCCGAGCCCGAGATCGAGAAGAACGGCACTCCGGCCTCGCCGGCGACCGCCCGCGCTAGCAGGGTCTTACCGGTTCCCGGCGGCCCGAACAACAAGACTCCCTTGGGGATCTTGGCGCCCATCGCCTGGAACTTCTGCGGGGCCTCGAGGAACTCCTTGATCTCCTGCAGCTCCTCGCAGGCTTCATCGAGGCCGGCGATGTCGGCAAAGGTGATCTTGGGCTGATCCTTCGTGACGAGGCGCGCTTTGGCCTTGCCAAAGGACATGACGCGGTTGCCGCCTCCCTGCATCTGCTGCATGAGAAAGAAGAAGAAGCCGACGATGATCAGTATGGGGAGGAACTGGAAAAGAAACGACAGGAGCAGAGATCCCTGTTGGGGGTTGGCCGTCACCTCGACGTTGCTGTCGCGCGCCAGTGCTGCGAAGTTGTCGACCGTGCCGTGGGGGAGGAAGACCTCGTAGGTGTCCCCGTTGCTCAGGTCGCCGACGACCTTCTCGTCGCGGGTCAAGAACTCGGCGGTGGCTATCTCCCCCGACTCGACCTTTGCGGCGAACTCGTTGACCGAGGTCAGCTCGGTGGGTTGGTCGGAGCCCGCCCGGTAGAGGTTGAAGACCCAGACGACGGCGATGATCAGAACCAGGTAGAAAACCGCTGATCTGAAGATGCGATTCTTCATGAGCAAAGGTTAGCAGTCTGCCGAATCAAAGAATCCTCCCGCTTGGGCGCCTCCTCAGGGGACTTCGGCGTCGTACGCGGACGGCTTTAGGACCCCTATGTAAGGGAGGTTTCGATACTTCTCCGCGTAGTCCAAGCCGTAGCCGACCACGAAAACCGGAGGAATCTCGAAACCGGGGTATCTCACGTCCAGCGGCACCGCCTGCTCGCCCTTCTTCCAGAACAAAGAGCAGATCTCTAGGGACTCAGGGCCGCGCGCCTCGAGATATCGAAGCAGGTAGGAGATCGTGAGCCCGGAATCGATGATGTCTTCGACCAGCAAGACGTGCCGACCGGTGATCTCATAATCGAGGTCCTTCAGTATTCGCACGACTCCCGAGGATTTCGTGGACGATCCGTAGGACGACACGGCCATGAAGTCGAACTCAACCGGCAGCTGAATCTCACGCGCCAAATCGGCCATGAAGACGAATGCGCCCTTGAGAACGCCCACCAGCAGCAGATCTTTGTCCCGGTAGGCCTCGGTTATGAGCTTGGCGAGCCCCGAGATCTTGTCCTCGATCTCCTGGGCGGTGATGAGGACTTCTTCGATATCCGGATGGACCTCCGCGTTCACGGCGTCATCTTACTTGCGGGTTGTGACGGGAGACCTTCGCCGCCCCCATCATCCCTCGCGGGCGGTGTGACGGTCACCTGATCCGAGTCCAGCGCTATGACGGCGCCGCCCGCGACCGCGAACCGGGCCCCCGGCTTGTGCTCCCGTTCGAGCGCGTCGAGCGCCTCCTCGATGCCGGCGTGTCGATCGCGCACGCGTCCGATCGCTCGCTCGAGAACTCTCCGGCGAAGAGCTCGGGGCAGCGGCTCGAGAGCCCGGCGCTCGATGGTGACCTCATCCTCGGTGACTGCGGCCACGCCCCCGTAGATGCGCTCCGCAAGCCTATCGAGTGCGGTCGCGTCCTCTCGGAGGCGCTCGGACGAGGCCGCCACGGCGCGCACCGCTCCCGCGCCCCATCGCTCCTCGATCGCAGCCACCACCTGGAGCCGCACGGCCACGCGCTCGAATCGCTCATCTTCATTAGCGGGATCGTCGACGAAAGAGAGCCCTCGATCCTCGCAATAGGCGCGCGTCTCCGAGCGACGAACTCCGATCAGCGGACGGACCCTGTTCGACTCCACCGGTCCCAAGCCCGCCAGGCCCTTTGTGCCCGCGCCGTGGATGAGCCGTGCGAGCGTGGTCTCCACCCGGTCATCAAGCGTGTGCCCGGTTGCGATGGCCGCTGCGTCCACGCGCCCGGCGATGGTGTCGAGAAAGCCGTACCTCAGCGCGCGCGCCCGGGCCTGGAGATTTGGTCCCTCCAGATCCTTGAAGCGCACGACGTGGACATCGTGTCCTTGCTCCGCGGCTTCCCTCGCTACGCGGGCTGCGATCTCGGCCGACGGCTCGGACAGGCCGTGGTCCGCGTGCGCCACCGCGATGTTGAGATCCCAGATCGTGGCCAGGCGGGCGAGCACGTCTAGAAGGCAGGTAGAGTCCGGTCCTCCCGAGACGGCGACGACGACCGTGTCGCCGGGCGCCAGCATGCCGTACCTCTCGATAGCGCGGCGCGCATTTTCAACGACTTCGAAGCCGGGCCCGCCGAGCCTCCGGGGAGGCGACTCCTCAGGCAACTCTGTGAAGCCAGCGGTCGGGCGACCGGAGCTCCGCCAGGCTCGGAAAGCTCTCGGGCCCGGTCCACAGCTTGTCGAGGGCGGTCCGCCCACTCGCCTCGACAACCGCCTCGCAGAATCTCTGCCCTGTCTCGTACTGGCGCATCTTCATGTCCAACCCTATGACGCTGTTGACCGCCCGCTGGGCCCGGCCGACGTGCGCCCGACGGCCATCGAAAACGCTTCTCATACGACTAAATGATGGGATGACGTCGGCTCCAACTGAATCCATCACGTAGTTGCCATGCCCTTCCACCACGGACATGAGGGCCTGAATATCTTCCAGCGTCTCCTTCTGTTCTGGGCTCGCCAGGAGGTAGACGGGGTTTCGCTCCTCGGCGGGGACGGCACCCGTCAGCAGCCGCTTGCCGGCCGTGCGCAAGCGGCCTGCGAGCGTGCGCGCGTCGAGGTCCGTCGATGAGAGATAGGAGTGGACCAGCGAGAAGAATCGCTCCCGCAACCACGGAACCCCCGCGAATTGAAAGCGATGGGTGACCTCGTGAACCGAGATCCACAGCGCGAATTCACGGGGGACGAAGTTGAAGCGCCGCTCGGTCTCGACGATATTGGGGCCCACGAAGTAAAGGGCTGCGCCGCCGTTTGGGGGGGCGCCGCGGCCCCGAGCAGGGGGCCCCTCGGTCTCCGGCACCAACAGGTCGTACTGCCCGAGGACACGGCGCGAGACGTAGCCCAGGAGCGCGCCCACCTCGACCGAGACGAGGCCTTGCTGCATCACGCGTGCCGCCGGAGGCAGGGAGTCGAGGCGCGCCCCCAGCTTGTCGGCCAGAGGAGAGAGCAGCGAGTTCATGCCGGCGAAGTTAGCGTCCGCCCACGCGGCTCGGTCGATTACCCCCCACCGCACCGGCGGGGGTGGAGAAATGCCGCTTGCCTCGGCAACGAGCCGCTCGGACTGCGGCACGGTCTCGGCCAGATCTCTATGCAGCCTCTCCATTAGATAGGAGTCCCGCATCGCCTCATCGCCGGCCAACCGACGGGCGACCGCACGAGCGACACGCGGCTGGATCAAACGAGCCATCGAGGTTTCCTTCGGGCTCGGCTCAGACCTCTCCTCGGCGGCGCTTGACGATGAGCCGGTAGTACATCAGGCCGATGGCCAGTCCCAAACCGAGCGTCAAGACGACGGTGATGCGGGCCATTTGATAAGTCCACGGGGGGCCGGCCTCGGTTCCCGTCGTCTGTTCGGTGCTCGTGCCCGTGGACGAGTCTTCGCCCTCGGCCTGGGCGAGGATCACAGAGGAGGGGGCCGCCATCGCGGGGGCCGCCACACCGGCGATAGCCAGGGCCACGAGAAGCGAGGGTAGGGCAATGCGTAGTCGTGGTGACTCCAAGACGGACATGATTGAGCGAGGATATAACGGCTCCGGGTGGGCCGGCCGCGGGGCGGTTGGCGAGCGCTGTCTAAGCCGAGCCGGCGGCGGGCTTGCGGCCCCTGAGGCGAGGCACCTTCATGTCGGCATGAGCCCAACACTTGCTGCGCTTGTTGTAGGTCGATAGCTTCGTCGTGCAGTCCGGATGCTCACAGTTGCGCCCCGAGGGGTACTTCTGCGAAGCCCTCGGCAGAGGCTGAGGCTTCGACCCATGAATAGCGACCTGCTTGGCCATCAAACTCCATCCTTCCTTTCCGGGTCGCTCCCCGGGATCCGTCCTACCGTGTTAGACGGATGCCCGAACGAACACGTTCCGGTCTTCATCTCTATTCGTTGTAACGACGGTCGACGGTTTGGACTTCCTCATGCCGGTTAAGAGACGCTTAAGAGACTCACCGCCCTCCGGCGCGCTCCTGCTCCGGTGGGTGGTCGCGGCCGTGCGTGCCCTGACCGGACCCCCGGCCCGGGCTGCGCGCGGGACCGCCCGGCGGGTCGCCGACCCGGCCCGCCAGGTGCGGGCGTATTTCAGCTCCGAGCGCGTGACCGTTCGCCAGGCCTTCATCGCGGTGTGCGTGGCGGCACTGACCTCCTTGGTGGCGGGCCTCACGCTCGCCGGCATGGAGAACCGAATCGAGGATGTCGAGGGACTCTTCGTTCTCATCCCCGTCTCTATCGGCATGCGCGGGAACATCTTTGGCGCGCTCTCGGCCCGCCTCGGCACATCCATTCACTCGGGCCTCTTCGAGGTGAGCCGGAACAAACAGGGCCTGTTGTCCCAGAACATCTATGCGGCCATGCTTTTGACGCTCTCTACGTCCGTGACCATGGGTGTCCTGGCGCGCGGCATCGCGTCGCTGCTTTCGATCCCTACAGTGTCGATCTGGGACTTCATCGTGGTGGCCCTGGTGGGAGGGCTCATCTCCTCGGCGGTGGTGCTGGCCCTCACCATCTATCTGTCGGTGACGTCGTTTCGCCGCGGATGGGACCTCGACTCGGTGGGCGCTCCGCTCATCACGGCCATAGGGGACGTCGTCACCCTTCCTTCGATCCTGGTCGCCTCCTATCTCGTTGGAATAGGCGGGCTGACGCCGGCCGTCGGCGGTCTCTCTTTAGTGGCGGGAGCGGTCGCGCTCTACCGAGGATGGAGCTCGGCGCAGGCCGTCGTCCGGCGGCTCATACGGGAGAGCTTTCCGGTGTTGTGCGTGGCGATCGTGCTCGACGTCCTCGCGGGCACCGTCGTCGAGCCGCGGGTCGAGCCCGTCTTCGGCTTGTTCAAGGCCTTCTTTGTGATCCTGCCCGGGTTCCTCGAGATCACCGGCGCGCTCGGGGGCATCCTTGCCGCTCGACTTGGCTCGAAGCTCCACCTCGGAGCCGTGTCGCCGAGCGCCAAGCCGGAGGCGGCCGCGCTCTTGGACGGGGCCATCGTTCTCATCCTCGGAGTCACCGTCTACGCCCTCATCGCCGCAAGCTCGCTGGCGATAGCCGAGCTTCTCGGCTACGGCTATCCGGGGGCCCTGCGATTCGTCGGCGTGACCATGACCGGTGGTTTGCTGGCGACGGTGGTGGCGTCGTTCATCGGCTACTACGCTGCGATCGTCACGTTCCGCTTTGGATTCGATCCCGATAACCACACCATCCCTCTGGTAACCAGCGGCATGGACCTCCTCGGAGCGATCTGCCTCGTTGTGGCCCTCGTCATCTTCGGAGTAGCCTGAAAGGGATGGCATCCGCATCCGGGCCCACGACGGTCAAGGGGCTGCTGGCCGAGATCAAGGACTCGTCCGAGCTCATGGTCGATCTCGCCTACGCCGCCGTCTTCTTCTCGGACACCAAGCTGGCCAAGGAAGTGGAGCGCCTCGAGGAGCGCATGTTCGGCGACCTTCATTCGCTGCGCAAGCTCTCCATCCTCGCCGCCCGCAGCCCCGAGGACGCCGAGCACATGGCAGGAGTGCTTGCCATCGCCTCCGCCGTCGAGAGCATCGCGGACGCGGCCGACGACATCGCTCGAGTGGTCACTTCGGGCCTGGGCATCCTCGATGACTTGAGGGAAGACCTCCGGCACGCGGACGAGGTGGTCGCTCGCATTCGAGTGCGCGACGGCGGGACCGCGCACGGGCAGTCCCTGCGTGAGCTGTCGATGCCCGTCGAGATCGGAATGTGGGTGATCGCGGTGCGCCGCGGCGGCGAGTGGAACCTCGACCCGCGCGCCGAGTACGTGGTCGCTCTCGAAGACGTCCTGCTCGTGAAGGGCCCGGAAGACGGAATCGCGCTGGCGCGCGAGTTGATGGGGGCCGACCCCTTGCCCGACCCTCCGCGCGCGCCCGAGATAGTGCTTTCGGATCTCGATCGCGCGGTCGATCTACTCGTCGAGATGAAGAACTCGGCCGAGGTCGCAGTCGGTCTCGCTTATTCGGCTCTGCTTCTAAACGATCAGGCTCTGGCGGCCGAGGTGTCGAGCCTCGAAGCTCGTTCCGACACGATCCACGACGAGCTCGAATCCTGGGTCCTTCGCAGCGCCCAGGAAGCTCGCAATCCCGACGATCTTCGCGGCCTTATTCGACTCGCCCACGCGTCCGAGATGATCTTCGACTCCGCCCGCGAGATGACGCGGCTGGTCGAGAGGGGCGAGGAGCTTCACCCCGTGATCGCGGCCGCGCTCGTCGAATCGGACGAGGTCGGGGCCGAGACGGTCGTGGGCAAAAACTCCCAGGCCGACGGCCGCTCGATCAGAGAGCTGCGAGTAGAGACCGAGACGGGCATGTTCGTGCTCGCGGTGCAGAGGGGCCGGCGCTGGACCTACCGGCCGAAGCCCGGCTTCTCTTTTCAAGCCGGCGACCGCATAGTCGCCATAGGCCCCGCAGAAGGGGCAGAGGAGCTAGATCGCATGGCCGGCTTCACCTCCGAGTACGCGCAGGCCTAGGCGGGTAATGGACGGGAACCTCACATGAGAGCGCACGAGACCCACGACGAAGGAGACCGACATGGCTAGAAAGGTGCCTCAACCCGACGGCTCCGTCCCTCAGAAGCCGTCCTTGCTGCAGACCCTCGGGGCGATGATCGGAGGAATCCTGGCCGTGAAGCTGGCGACCTATGTGATCACCACCCTGTGGAGGCTCACTACGCGTGAGGACCCGCCTCAGATGGACCAGGAAGTTGCGGCCGTCAAGAAGGCGATCTGGCTGGCTCTCATCGGCGCTGCGACGGGGGCCGCACGGCAAACGGTTCGTGATTTCATCAAGCCGACCACGGCCGGAGTGGCCTAGGTCTTCGTGTCGCCCCGCCAAAGCGGCGGAGGACTTGGCTTCAAACCAGAAAGTGCTTCGGAGCGGCGGGGTCGATGAGGGCCGGGCGGTCGATCTTGAAACCATCTATCGGGTGGCCGCTCCGACCTGCGCTCGCAAGGTCGCTCATGATCTTGCCGATCAACGACGCAAATTTGAAGGCGTGCGCCGCGCCTTGAGCCACGAAGATGTTGGGGTGTCCCGGCAGCGCGTCGATAACGAAGTCTCGGTCGGGAGGCATCGTGTAAAGGCAGGTCTTCGTGTAGATGACCGGGCCGAGCGATCTTGGAATGTGCTTGCGGAGGAAGCTCTGGACGCGTTCAAGGGCGTGAGGTTCGGGATCGAAGGTGCGCGTCGTGGCCGTCACCTCTTCCCCGCCCACATCTTGTCCGGTCTTGGTTCCTTGCTCGCCGTACACGGGAAAGCCGTAAAAGGATGGCTCGTCCATCCAAATCCAAATGGGAAAGCGTTCGGGAGCAAACTCGTCGACGTGGGGAGTCGCAAAGTACGTGACCTGCTCCTGAGTGATGGTGAGAGGCAGCTTGGTGCCCAAAGGGGCGGTCAGCTCGTTCGTCCACGCGTCGGCCGCGATCACGAGGCTCCGGCACCTGTAGACGTCGCTTCCTACTGAGACTTCGATCTCGCCGCCTCGCGTGGTGATGGACTCAACGGGAGAGTTGTCGAGCAACATCGCTCCATGAGCCCGCGCGAGGCGTATGTGAGCTGCGTTGCACTTGGCAGCCGGAACGATTGCGGCGTCGGCTTGAAATAGACCTGTGGTGCCTTCCTCCAGGACGAACGCGGGCCAGCGCGCCATGATCTCGGGCGCGTCCAGCAACTCGTAAGCGATGTTTTGATCGGACAGACTTGATGTGTAGTCATCCATCGGAATGGCTGCATTGAGCGGCCACAGATCGAGGCCGCCGGTACGCACCAGCAACCTCGATTCGAGCTCTTTCTCAACGGCGGCCCAGGCGGCATAGGACTCGCCGGCGAGCTGCACGTAGGCCGGCGTGTGATACGAGAGGCGGCCGATGCGGGAATGATCTTGCGACGCGCCGCGCGCGTGACCGATCTCGAATTGCTCCAATCCCAGGACGGCCTCACCGAAACCTCTCGCCAGCCAGTAGGCGGTCGCGCTCCCGAGACCACCGAGGCCCACGACCACGTATTCGAAGTCCCTTCTCACAGTTGATCGCGGCCGTAGTACTCGTAGGCGGACATCGGCTTGTCGTCGGTACGCCACTGTCTCTCTTCAGCCGGAAGCTTCCCGATCGCCTTGGCCATCGCCTTGACGTGCGCGGCAACCGATCCGCAGCACGAGCCGATGTAATTCACCCCCATCTCGTTCGCTTTGATCGCAAACTCCCCCATCTCATCGCGCGGGAGCTGCAAGGGATCGAGCCCCAAAGGGAACTCGGGCAATGATGTGAAGTCCGGCTTGTCCGGAGGAGTCCTATAGGCGACCGGCTGGCACGCCAGATATCCGGCTATCGCAGACCGCATCTCGGCCATGAGGGGGAGAGAGTTGTCCGGGTTGCGCAAACAATTGACTCCCACGACGTCGGCGCCGGCATCACTCAGCTTGCGGGCGCAATCGGAGGCCGAGTCTCCTTCGTAAGAGCGCGGTTCCTTCTCGAAGGCAATGGTGGTAATCACCGGCAAGCCCGCCTTCTTGGCCCGTTCGGTGGCAATGAGGGCTTCTCCGAGCCACGTGAACGTCTCTCCGATGACGAAGTCGATGCCGGCTTCCATCTGAACCTCGAGTTGACGGTCGAACAAGCGGCGCACATGGTCCGCAGCGGTCTGGTCATCCGGTTCATATGCCCATGTCAGGCACAGGTTGCCGGCCACGAGCGCGTCTCCCTCCGAGGCAACCTTGCGCGCGATCTCTACGGCAGCACGGTTCATGTCGTCGACCTTGCCGGCCAGTCCCACGGTGGCAAGCTTGTCCTCGCTCGCATAGAACGTCAGGGTTTGAAGCACCTCGGCTCCGGCTTGCAGGAACTCCCGATGGAGTTGAGTCAAAGCATCCGGGTGGGTGAGGCTTACCTCCGGAGTAAAGGGCCCGGCTTGAACGTAACCGCGCTTTTCGAGCTCGAGGAGATAACCGCCGTCTCCCAGCACCGGTCCCCGGGCCAGTCTGTCCAGCAAGCCTGTCGGCATGTCACTCCAATCTCATGGCGGATGGGCCACGATTGTATGCAGGACTCCGGCGGCACCAGAGATTCAAACTGGCCGAGTGGGCTCTTCATTACGCAACCACTTCACGAATACCTCGTTGTCGAGCGCGTGCCCATCCCCGCGCTTCGAGCGGACGAGCTCGATCGCCTCTTCCGGATCCATCCCGCGCTCGATGAGACTTCGGGCGCAGATGAGGCCGGATCGGTTGTGGCCTGAACGACAGTGCACCAGAACTTTCTCACCGTCGCCCATCAGGTGGGCCACGAACGACGCGATGCTCCGAACGGTCGACTCGTGAGGCATCTCCGGCTGATCCTTTATGGGCCAGTAGACATAGAGAGTCGTCGAGAGCTGATCTTCTTTCTCGGGCACCGAAGTGTCGATCTCGCCCTCCAGATCAATGACCGCGCGCACTCCCTTCTTCAGGAAATCGCGGGCCCGCTCGGGATGACCGGAGATGAAGAGATTGTCCGCCACCTCGTAGGGATGCGCGTGGTCTGCAGGGGGCGGCGGTTTGCCGCCGCTGCCCGAACGTTTAGTCATGGCGCCCCCAGAATCTAGGCAGATGCACGAAGCGCGGATGTTACTGAAAATCAGAGGAGATAACCTCGCCCGAGGCGCGCTTCAGCAAGGCTTCCATCTTCGTCTCTTCGAGGGGCTCGGTGTAGAAGAATCCCTGGCCCATCGTGCAGCCAATGACCTCGAGCTCGGAAACCTGCTCAGCCATCTCGATTCCTTCGGCGACCGTCTCCAGGTTCAGGGACCTGCCCAGCTTGACGATGGCCCGTGCCAGCGCAGAGTCTTCTGGGCCCCCCGAGATCCCCGCGATGAACGAACGGTCGATCTTGAGAGTGTCGATAGGAAAGCTCTGCAAGTAACCGAGGGAGGAGTAACCGGTGCCGAAGTCGTCGACCGCTAGTTTTACACCCAACTCTCTCAGCCCGTGGAGCTGCTTGGAGGTCGCCTCAGTGTCGCGCATCAGCACACTCTCCGTGATCTCTAGCGTCAGCCGGTGCGCGGGCAAGCCCGACTCCTGGAGCGCCCCCGACACGTGCTGTATGAGATCGGAGCGCTGCAGCTGCCGGGCGGAGAGATTGACGCTGATCGAGAACTCATCTCCGAGATCAAAGATGCTGCGCCACTTCTGCGCGGCGCGGCATGCCTCGTCCAGCACCCATTTGCCAATCAGGTGAATCAACCCGCACTCCTCGGCGATATGGATGAAATCGCCGGGCGGAAGCAGCCCCTGGTGAGGATGCTGCCAGCGCACCAGGGCCTCTGCGCCGCAAATAGCTCCCGACGCCAGGTCCATCAAGGGGTGGTAGTGCACCACGAATTGCCCTTCGTCGATCGCGATTCGCAGCTCCGACTCCAAGCGAAGTCGATCGAGCAGTTGAGAGTGCATGCTTTCCTCGAAAATCGCATACCTGCCCTTGCCCTCTGATTTGGCCCTGTACATGGCGACGTCGGCATTACGAAGCAGATCGTCGGACTCTTCGCTCACCGAGGAGCAGAAGGCAAGGCCGGCGCTGGCAGTGATGAACACGCGACTTGCAACGAGCTCGAATGGACGGGCAAGCTCTTGAAGGATGCGCTGGGCGACGCTCACCACCGAGTCGTCCGACGCATTCTCGAAGAGGATGGCGAACTCATCTCCTCCCAAGCGCGCGGCCGTGTCCGCAGCTCTCAAGCAGTCCGTGATTCGCTCCCCCACAGCCACGAGAAGCTGATCGCCCGTCCGGTGTCCCAGACTGTCGTTGATCGCTTTGAAGTTGTCGAGATCTAGGAACAAGACGGCCACTACCGCATCCTCCGCGCGCCTCAGCTTCAGAGCGTGCTGAGCCCTGTCGGCGAACAGTGGACGGTTGGCGAGATTAGTCAGTGGGTCGTGAAACGCTTGATGCACGAGCTGTTCCTCGAGGCACTTGCGTTCGGTAACGTCGACCATGAAGCCTTGCAATACCGTCTCATGCTCGCCGCCGGAACGAACGAGCGTGGCCTCGTCACGCATCCAGACAAACCTCTTGTCGTGCGCGAGCAGACGATACTCAGACCGAAACGGTTCTCCGCTTTGCCGGCTAAGCGCCTCTTCCTCCAGGACCCTGCTGCGGTCTTCGGGATGCAGGTAGTTGTTCCATAGTCCGTCTCTCTTCACCTCTTCAGGCGTGTAGCCGAGTATCGCCTCGACTTGAGGGCTCACATAGAGCCAGGCGCCATCCTCGGTCGGCACGACCGTGTAGACGATGGCCGGCAGTATCTCGACGAGGTGCCGGTACATTGTCTCCGCCTCCTGCAGTTGCTGCTGCGTTCGCTTGTGTTCGGTGATGTCTCTATGCACCGACACCACGCCTTCGACTGACGGGTCGGCGCGCAGGTCGACGAATGACATCTCCAACCATCGCCACGAGCCATCCTTATGGAGAGCACGAAACTCCATCGGGCGAGAATCGCTCTCGTCCGTGGCCCCAGTCACTCGCCTTGAAAGCGCGCGAGCGTCCTCTGAATGCACGAGCTCCAAACCGGGTCGGCCGATGACCTCCTCGGGGGCATAGCCGAGGACGCGCTCGACCGAGGGGCTCACGTAGGTGATCTTTCCACGCGCGTCGAAGATGCACGCGATCGCGGCCGAGCTCTCGATGAGCGCGGCTGCCGAGCTCTCGAGCGCGTGATTGCCTGGGTCTGGCCTGCTGACGTCCTTCGTAAATTCCATCGGGCTCCTCTTTGG
>JACDBF010000118.1 GCA_013695055.1 Actinomycetota bacterium | reverse complement strand
CATAGATGCGCTCTTTGTGCCTGTCAATGGCCGCACGAGCATCAAGCGATGAAGCGCGAAAGTTTCTCTTTATGCACCGTTTCTCCACAAGTTGTCCTCAAGCTTGTCCCCCGTTTTGGTGCGCGTAGGTCTGATTCCGCGTGCGGAGGGATAATGGCGAACATGGTGAAGATGCTCAATCATCAAAGAGAACGTACGTTTAGCACGACGGCGGTTCCGGACTTCGTCGATATCACCGGCGAAGTCCAGATCATCCTGGATGAGTCGGGCATCGCCAACGGTATGGTGACGGTCTTCTCGCCGAGCGTCGGGTGCCCTCTCATTGCCAACGAGCGTGAATCGGGGCTGCTGGCGGACATCCAGACGGCGATGGCCCGTCTCGGTGGTTCCCCTCGCGATGGCAGCGCTCTCATCGGCTCCAACTCGATTGTGCTGCCGGCGGTAGATGGCAAACTGCGACTGGGCACTTGGCAGAGAGTGCTCTTGGTCGAGCTCGAGGAGAGCGGACCTAGATCCGTGATAATCCAGATCGTGGGTGAGTGAAGTGGCCAAGAACCGTCTTCCAAAGCAGAGTGAGGATTTTCCCGCCTGGTACGTGGAGGTTGTCAAGCAGGCGGGGATGGCCGAGCACGGCCTTGTTAAGGGGATGCAGATCATCAAGCCTCATGGCTATGCGATCTGGGAAGGCATGCAGCGTGCGCTCGATGAGCGCTTCAAGGCAACCGGACACGAGAACCTCTACTTCCCTCTCTTATTCCCAGAGAGTCTTTTCGCTGCTGAGAAAGATCACGTCGAGGGCTTTGCCCCGGAGGTCGCGGTCGTTACCCACGGAGGCGGCGAGAAACTAGAAGAGCCGCTCGTTATTCGTCCGACTTCCGAAGCGGTCATCTGGTCGACGTACGCCACTTGGATTCAAAGCTATCGAGACCTGCCGCTTCTCTACAATCAATGGTGCAACGTTCTCCGTTGGGAGAAGCGCACTCGGCTTTTTCTGCGCACGAGCGAGTTCCTCTGGCAGGAAGGCCACACGGCGCATGCCACCTCGGAAGAGGCTATGGAGGAAGCGCTGCGCATGCTCGAGGTCTATCGGGAAGTCGCCGAGGATGTTCTCGCCATTCCCGTCTTGCCGGGGCGAAAATCGCCGTCCGAACGCTTTCCCGGAGCGGAGGAGACCTTCACCATCGAGGGCCTTATGCGAGACAACAAGGCGCTACAGTGCGGGACCTCGCACTTCCTCGGGCAAAACTTCGCAAAGGCTTATGACGTCCAGTTCCTCAACCAGCAGGGAGCGCTCGAGTACGCGTGGGCGACATCGTGGGGGTTCTCGACCCGCATGATTGGGGCGCTCATCATGACTCATGGGGACGATCAAGGACTTCGGCTGCCGCCCGCGCTGGCCCCCGTCCAAGTGGCGATCGTGCCGATCTACCGTTCGGAAGAAGAGCACGCGCTCGTGATTGAGATGAGCTCGAAGATCCGCGACGCGCTCGCCGGCAACGGGATCAAGGTTCGACTCGACGATCGCGATCAGCACCGTCCCGGCTTCAAGTTCGGTGAATGGGAGCTCAAGGGCGTACCCGTGCGCATGGAGATCGGGCCTCGTGACGTCGAAGCCGACCAGGTCGTCGTGGCCAGGAGAACGGGAGGCGACAAGGAATCACTGCCGGTAGCCGGGGCGATCGCCGGGATGGCCGCGATGCTGGACGGCATTCAGAGTGACCTCTACGACGAAGCCACAGCGCTCCGCAACGCAAATACGCACGAGGTCACCGATTACGCGAGCTTCGTTGAGGGCATCGCTTCGGAAAGCGGGTATTGGGCGGGCGCGTGGTGCGGGCGCGTGGAGTGCGAGCAAAAGGCCGCCACCGACACCAAGGCGACGATCCGCGTCCTGCCGGTCGAGCGCGAAGATCCCGGCGCGGCGTGCCTCGTTTGCGGCCGCCCGGGAGTCGAACGAGCCACCTGGGCCCGGGCCTACTGATCGCCGAGCGCGGCCAGAAGGCGCCGCTCCCTCGACGTTGGGGTTTGTCTCCTCAGACGAGGTCCAAGGCCTCCAGCAGCTGTTCGTGGCGGTCGAGGACCATCTCGGCTTCGGAGGCGTCGCTGAGGTCGTCGTGAACTCCCCTGAAGCGAGCGGTATGCATGCCGACCTCGTGGGCCCCGGCGATGTCGGTACGGCGGAGATCTCCGACATGAACGGCCTCGGGAGGTCGTGCCCCCAGCCCGGCGAGAGCCTTGGCGAAGATCTCGTTCCCAGGCTTGGGAACGCCCACTTCGTCCGAGAAACAGCAGGCCTCTAGGTGTGAGAGGAGCCCCACGTCTTCCAGCAAGTCACGCACCACCCGGGCGGGAGTGAAACCCGTGTCGCAGACGAGGCCGACGCGAAGATTGGCCTTTTCCAGCGCGGAGATGGTCTCAAGCGCGCCGTCGACTCGCTCGATCCCGGTTTCCAGGCTCGCCTCTTCGAACTCGCGGGTGAGCTCCGCAATGGGCTCGTCGTCATCGATCCCCTGGGCTTCTAGACAGTAGGCCGCCATGCGGCCGGGGCCGAAGGTCTCGACCTGCTTCCAAGCGTCATCGTGGCGGTTCCACGCTTCGGTCATAAGAGCGCGTGCTGCGTCTTCGTCGAGGTCCACAAAACGCTGAAGGGCGCCTATGCGTTTAGTCATGGCGCCCTCCCAGTCACGGTCCTTTAGAAGCGTTCCCCAGCAGTCGTAGGTAACCGCTCGAATCCCCTCGACTCTTCTCAATGCACCACGCTCCTCTCGTTCCGGCCGGCGCCC
>JACDBF010000113.1 GCA_013695055.1 Actinomycetota bacterium | reverse complement strand
GGGGGCACTACCTACTATCAGCAGAAGCAGATGCAGGCTACCCAGAGCGCCCAGGGGAGCAACCCACAGATGCAGCAGATGCAGATGCTGACGAAGTTCATGCCCGCTATGTTGATGGTGTTCGCCTTCAATTTTCCGACCGGGGTCGTCATCTACTGGTTGACGACCAACGTCTGGACGATCGTGCAACAGCGCATCATCCTCAGGGCGGTTCCTGCCGCACCTGCGGCTAAGCAGCCCCCGTCGGTTGGCCCGGCGGGCGGTCACGGCGCCAGTGGGAACGGAGCGCGCAAGGCGAAGTCGACTCCGCCCGGTACCCGGTCCGGTGAGGCCCTCAAGAAGCAGCCTCCGAAGAAGAATGCCGTCCGAGGAAATGGGCCACAGGCGAAGAAACCAGCGGCAGCAGCGGCGGCATCCAAGGCTCGCCCGGCGGGTAAGAAGAAGCGCAAACGGTGAGCGAGCGGTCTCGTTCGGGAGATGACGAGCCGGTAACCGAGGCTCTGGGAGAGGACGTGCCGATGGAAACGGGCCTCGAGGAGGGAGCCGAGCCGCCGGCCCCGGACGGGCGCGACGGGAGCCCTCCCGTGACCCCCGAAGAGGTCGCCGATACGGCTCAAGAGTTCGTCTCGGGCCTGGTGACGGCCCTGGGGCTCGACGGTCGGGTCGAAGCGACGGTAGACGAGGGCAGGGCTATCGTCGACGTCCAGGGCGAGGATCTGGGGGTGCTCATCGGGCGCCGCGGCCAGGCCCTTGACGCTCTTCAGGAGCTGACGCGTACCGCGGTCCAGCGGCGCGTCCGTTCACATGCCCGGTTACTGGTGGACGTCGAGGGCTACCGAGCGCGCCGTCGAACGTCGTTGGCTGAATATGCGCGCGAGATGGCGAACCGGGCCAAAGAGCGCGGCACCGAGATAGAGCTCGAGCCGATGAACGCCTACGAGCGGAAGGTCGTGCACGACGCGATCGCCGACATCGATGGCGCCTCGAGCTTTAGCGAGGGCGAAGAGCCCGAACGCAAGGTAATCGTTCGAGGCGAGTAATCGGCGGAGGTGTCGAAACGCTAGGTGGGAGCGTCGCCGCGTGTCGGCTCGCAGGGCAAACCACTCCGGGATGTAGGCGGGCCGCCCCCGCTGAATTAGTCGACCTGCTGGTGATTCCCCCGTACGTCGGTCGATGTTTCACGTGAAACATCCCTCTTGCCCTAGCGGTTCCCAAAGTCCCGATCACCTCGGGCCCGGCGCGCCGGGCATCCGCCTCTCCGCCAGAGTGTCCGCAATGCCGCGAAAGAAGGAGGGTTGCTCAGGTCGGCTGACGTTTCACGTCCGGGCGGCCCGGGACTCACCGCGATGTTTCACGTGAAACATTCGAGAACCGCCCCTGCGGGTACTCTTGCAGCGGCCATGAGCGGGGATGAAGTAGCCGAGAGGTTGGCCGCCTACGCAGAGCTCGTCCGGCGATGGTCCGGCAGGCTCGATCTCGTTTCGCCCGACGACCTCGAGCGTTTCGAAGAGCGCCACATCGAGGACTCTTTACGCCTGCTCCCGCTCGTCGACGAGTTGCCCGAGGGGCCGGCCATCGATGTGGGCTCGGGAGCGGGCCTTCCGGGGATTCCGCTCGCCATTGCCGGTCGAGCTCGGGTGTGGCGCCTGCTCGAA
Organism: Actinomycetota bacterium; assembly: GCA_013695055.1. Lineage (GTDB taxonomy): Bacteria > Actinomycetota > CADDZG01 > CADDZG01 > WHSQ01 > JACDBF01. The sequence goes on along the minus strand of JACDBF010000113.1, from coordinate 3,459 downwards.
CCCCGTGGGCGGCGAGCAGGCTTTCTCGAGGAATGTGTGCGCACGTTGGACCTACCTTGCGAGGTGCTGACACAGCGTGCTCAGCAATCGGCCCGGAGCGCGCTTCTTCGACGGGGCCATGTAATAGCCGCGGCTCGAGCGCTCGCACCCCCGGCGAAGGCGTTCGCCCTGCTGCTGCCCCTGGTTGCCCACGGCGGAGTCGCAGCCGTGATTACCGGCCCTGGAGCGATCCTTCCGGCGGGAGCCGAGGAGTTGACGGAGGGCGTTGCTATCATCCGGGTAATGCGCCCCCCGCCTTCGCTCACTTCTTGGAATTGATGGAGAAGCTCCCACAGTCTCCCAAATTATGGAAGATTACTGAGGTGCGCCGGGAGCACCCTGCGGGTGCCCGGCTGGTGTGCGTCGCCAACCAGAAGGGGGGAGTGGGCAAGACCACGACCGCCATCAATCTCGCGGCCGGGCTCGCCCTCCGGGGCCATTCCGTCCTTCTCGTTGACATCGATCCCCAGGCGAACGCGACCACGGGACTGGGAATCGACCATCGAGCCCTCCGGCGCTCCACCTACGACTTGATCGTGGGCCGGGCATCGCTCGAGGACATCATCCGTCCTACAGAGATACAGGGGCTCGACTGTCTTCCAGCCACCCAGGACCTGGCGGGCGCAGAGATCGAGCTGGTGAAACAGATGGCTCGTGAGCGCAAGCTGAGAACGGTGTTGGCGGGGGTTCATCAGCGCTACGACGTCGTGTTTCTCGACTGCCCACCATCACTTGGTCTGCTCACGGTCAACGGGCTCATTGCGGCCCGCGATCTCATCGTGCCGGTGCAATGCGAGTACTACGCTCTCGAGGGTCTAGGGCACCTGCTTAGGACCGCCGAGCGAGTACGTGGTTCTTTGAATCCCGACCTGCGCATCGCCGGTCTGCTCCTCACTATGTACGACGCTCGCACCAAGCTCTCCAGCCAGGTGGCCACAGAGGTCAGGAGCCATTTCGGAAGGCTCGTATTCAATACGGTCATTCCCCGCAGCGTGAGCCTTTCGGAAGCTCCTTCGTTTGGTGAGCCGGTGCTGACCCTGCAACCGACCTCCAGGGGGTCCATCTCCTACCGGTTGTTGGCGGCCGAGTTCGAGGCGCGCTTCGGTCTCGACGCTCGCCGCCCTGCTCCGTCACCCGCAGACAAGGCGCTCACCGGCCCCGACCCCCAGCCGGTCGGCGCCGGTTCACGCGGCGCTGTGGGACGCCGGCCCGAGCCGGGCCCGGGCGGGCGTGGATATGGGACGGTGTCGCCTCAACCTCGGGCCCTCGAAGAAGCTTTTCCGCCCCCCGATCCGTGGCGGGGCGGATGGTGAAGCGGCGCTCGGGCCTGGGGCGAGGGCTCGACGCCCTCCTCCCGCCCGAGCAGACCTTGCAGGATGAAGGCAGCGCCTCGCAAGCGCAGGCGCCGATCGCGGCCATCGACCCCAACCCCCGCCAGCCGCGCACCACTTTCGAGGACGACGCGTTGGCCGAGCTGGCGGAGTCGATAACCCAGCTCGGGGTTCTGCAACCGCTGCTTGTGCGCCAGCTTGCCGACGGCCGCTTCGAGTTGATCGCCGGTGAAAGACGGTTGCGCGCGGCCGCTCGAGCGGGGCTCGAGTCGGTGCCGGTCATGGTGGTCGAGACGGACGACCGGGGATCGCTCGAGCGGGCGGGGGTCGAGAACATTCACCGGCGCGACCTCAACCCGCTAGAAGAGGCCGCCGCCTACCGAGCGCTCATCGAGGAGGGAGGCCTCACCCAGGAGGACCTGGCTCAAAGAGTGGGAAAGAGCCGGGCGGCGATTACGAATGCCCTCCGGCTGCTCGAGCTCCCGACGGCTCTGCAGCGCATGCTGGTGGAGCGTCGCCTGACCTCGGGCCACGCGCGCGCTCTCATGGGGCTCGACAAGAGCCCCTTCCAGGAGCGACTGGGGCGCAGGGTTGCCGAGGAGGGCCTGTCGGTCAGAGATACCGAGGACCTCGTCCGTCGCTACCAGGCCATGTCGACGAACTCAGACGCGTCGCCGGAGCGCGCGCCCCTCCCTCCCCTCGCGTCCGACGCCCGGCGGCGTCTCGAAGATCATCTCCAGACGCGCGTCCGTGTTGAGGTCGGCAAGAAGAGGGGCAAGATCGTCGTCGACTTCACGACGATCGACGACCTGGAGCGCCTGCTTGCAACCTTGCTTGGGGACGACCCGGGCTCCACCACCGTGGTGTCGCTCGACTGACCTAGTCGAAGCCCTCGTAGTAGTCGCGCACCGCAGCGGCGATTGCATCCGCCACGAAGCCCCGAAAGTCCCGATCCTCGAGTTTCTTGGCATCGTCGGGATTGGTGATGAACCCCGGTTCGACGATGACCGCGGGCATGCGCGTTTCCTTGAGCACCGTGTAGGAGCGCGCGTGGCTCCGGCAGTCCCGCAGGCCGAGGTCTACGAGGTGGTCGAGGATTCGCCCGGCGAGAAGCTCCCCGGCCCCCGAGCGCGGGAAGAAATAGGTGGACGCGCCTTCGGCCGGCTCTTGATCGTGCGCATTCAGATGCAAGGAGACGAACAGCTCCGCCCCGATGTCGTTGGCCCGGCGAGCGCGCGCAGTCATGTCGAGATCTTCGGGCTCGGCGCGCGTGAAGCGCACGCGCGCCCCCACCCCGGCGAGGCGGGCGGCCAGCTTTTGGGCGAGGTCCCAACAGAGATCGGCTTCGCAAGCGCCGCTCGGCCCGACGGTGCCCAGATCCGGTCCGCCGTGGCCGGGGTCGACGGCGACCATGACGCCGTGGAGACCACCCCGTTCCCGGCGCGAGAGCTCTTCTCTGAGATGCGCGGCGGTGTCGGGGCGGTCGGTGCGAAGGCCGACCAGCGCGGCGTAGGTGCGAGAGCCGCAAATGCCATCTTCGGGGATGCCGTACTCCCCTTGGAACGAGCGCACCGCATCGGCTGTGTCCCGCCCGAAGATCCCGTCTTCGCGGCCCGCGTCGTAGCCGAGCGCGTTCAACCGTGCCTGAAGCGCGAGCACATCGTCGCCGCGCACCAGTGGAGAAGTGAGGTAGAGACTGCGATCGCCGAGTCGCCAGCTCGCCTCGACCAGCTCCGCCCACGTATGCCAGCCGACGATGCCATCGGCCATGATTCCCCGCCGTTGCTGAAAGGCGCGGAGCGCATGCTCGGTGGGGCAACCGAAGTGACCGGGTTCATCGGTGAGCTCGATCCCCGCTTGCCGCAGCCTCGTTTGAACGTCCAACACCTGGCGCGAGCGATCCCCCTGCCTGATCAGGGAGGTCATGGCTGCGGCATCTTCACGAGCATGCACTGGAGACCGCGCTCGGCCCGCGTGAGTTCACCGGTTGGGCCGAAACCGGGCGACGCAGCGAGACGGAGCGATGACCACAGCAGAGGTTGGCATCGCCAGAGCCTACGACCGGAGGCTCAGGGGTGAGGCTCCGCTC
>JACDBF010000109.1 GCA_013695055.1 Actinomycetota bacterium | reverse complement strand
AGGGGCAGCAAAGGGGCGTTGTGACAAAGGCGTTCTCGAAGCTCGTCCCGCCTCTGGCAAACAGACGAGTTGTGCTCGGCATTCGCTCGATGCCCGCACGTTGATCGTCGGTGATGATTATCAAGATATTGGGCCGGCCGTCGGGCGCCCGCCGGACGGGTCGTCCATCATTTGGGGTTGAAACGCACGCAGACGCGAGAAGCAGTCCGGCGACGAGCACGCAGGTTGTCGGCGAGACCATTCCCAAGAAAGCTCTAGCCGGGGTTTGAATCGTCAGCCTGTGGTTGTCGGTCAACTGTCGCGTTCGATCCAGCGCCGGATAGTCGACGGCGTAGATCTCCGTGTCCCCTCCGACCAGCCGCTCAAAGAAGATCAGTGACCCGTCCTCAGACCAGGCGGGATGACGATCATCCGTGGCGTTGTCGGTGAACGGCTCCGTGAGACCCGTTGCAACATTCACTGCATAGAGCTCAGAATCACGCTCTTCGCTGGCGTCGAAGGCAATGTAATCGCCGTCGGGGGACCATTCGGGCGCATGATCGTCGATCACGTTGTCGGTCAGCTTCCGGGCCTTGCCGGAGCCATCCGCGTTCACAAGGAAGATTTCGAAGTCCCCATCTACGTCGCTTGCAAAGGCGATCTGTTCCCCGGTTGGAGACCAATCCGGAGCGCTGTTCTGAGCCCCGTTATCCGTCAGCCGGCGCACGGCTCCGGAGCCATCGACAGTCATCGTGTAGATATCGAAGCTGCCGCCGGCGTCACTCGAGAAAACCAGGCGCATTCCGTCGGGAGACCAACCCGGCCCGAACTCGCTGGCCTCACTGAGGGTCAAGTTGCGCGCGTGGGTGCCATCCGCTTCGATGATGAACAGATCGCGAGATCCATCACGGTCGCTCGAGAAGGCTATGCGACCGCCGGTGGGCGAGCGGTCCGGACGAAGGCTGTTCGCCCCAAAGGACGTCAAACGCCGCGCCTCTCCGCCGGTCACCGGGATGATGTATATCTCCGAGCTCCCGTCGCGGTCGCTCAGAAAGAGGATGTCTCGCTGCGCCGAGCCCGCAGGCCTGGGGGACGAAGCCTCGGGAGCAGCAGCGGTTTGGTTGGGGGCCGGCTCGGGTTCACCGGACAACAAGATGTAAAGGCTCATTCGTAAGCTTGGTGGTGAGGTCGATCTCGTGGTCGACTTGAAGCATGACGAGGCCGGATTCCGAGCCTGCGAGGACCTCGATTTGGACGATGTGGGAGATCGGGATGAACGCGTCGTTTGGAGTGGCGGTGACCTCTTTGTGACTAGGATCGAGCACGCGCGTGACTCCGCTCAGGATCACGAAATCGCGTCCCTCGAGCCGGGGCAGCGCCCTCTTCCAGCCCTCGACTAGGGCTCCATCCTGGAGTTGGATGCGCAGGTGATGCTTCTGCCTCTGGGCGCTTTGTCCCTTCATCTCCACCTTAGACCTGGAGTCGGCCCGAAGCCATCTCATCCAAGCCTCGGCGCGCGGGAGACCGGAGCCTCCCGGCCTTGAGAGAATAGTCTCCGGCCGGATCTACGTACGAGCGCCGGCTAGGAACGGGCGGCCTGCGCCAGCTCTTTCACCGGGCCGAAGTCGAAGGGCGAGCCTCGTCCCAGGATGATGTGTTGAGCCCCGGCCCCCAGCATCGCGTCGAGGTCGAAGCCGGCGAGGTCGTTGACTATGACGCTGCGCTCTATGGCGTTCGGATCCCGCCCCACCTGTGCGCACCAGCCGTCGAGCACCTCGTTCTTGTACGCGATCACCTCCGCCGACCCTCCGCCGTTCCACATGTCGGCATGCTCTGCCACGAGCCGGAGGGTGACCTTTTCTCCGCCACCGCCGATCAGGATGGGCATGTCTCCAAGCGGTGGGGGATCGAGCTTGGCCAACCGCTCTTTGATGCGCGGCAGGCTCTCCTCGAGAGCCTGCAGGCGCGTGCCTGCGGTGCCGAACTCGTAGCCGTACTCCTGGTAGTCCCGCTCCAACCATCCAGCTCCAATGCCCAGGATCATGCGACCTCCGCTCAGGTGGTCGATGGTTCGTGCCATGTCCGCTAACAACTCTGGGTTGCGATAGCTGTTGCAGGTAACGAGCATTCCGAAGAGCGCTCTCTCGGTGTCGCAAGCC
>JACDBF010000061.1 GCA_013695055.1 Actinomycetota bacterium | reverse complement strand
GGTGACGGGCGTGAGGAGGAATCCATCCAGTCAGCGGCCGACACAGGAGACCAGCTCGATTGGCAAGAGCAGGCTTCCTGTCGTGATTACGACAACAGTTTGTTCTTCGGGCCCGACCAGGGAGAGTCGGAGCTCGAAAAGCAGGCGCGCGAAAGTCGCGCCAAGGCCGTGTGCCAGACCTGCCCCGTGAGCGAGCCGTGTCTCGAGTTCGCCATGGAGACCAACCAGAAGTACGGGATCTGGGGCGGGATGTCCGACAAGGAACGGGCGTCCTTGAAGCGCCGCCGGGCCCGCGCCCGCCGCGCCTCCTAGGGCGGCGCTCCTACCCGTCCCTCGCAAGCCGGGAGGCGACCTCGCGGTAACGGCTCACCGGGACCAGATGAACGCCGTCGAAGGCCCCCGAACGTTTGATCTCCTCTATCTGCTCGAGCGCCAGATCGAGCCCCACGTCGGGGTGATCGTCTAGCTTGTCGACGATCTCGTCGGGGATGTGCACATCGGGAAGAGAGGCATTGATGCGCTGGGCCATGCGAGTGCTCGCGAGAACGAGTACCCCGGCATAGACGCGGCCCGGGTAGTCGAGGGACTCTCGCCAGCTCAGTAGCCGGTCGAAGCGATAGGTGATCTGCGTGAACAGGAAGTCTGCCCTGGTGCGCCACGCGAGAGCCCTATTCGATTTGGCGACGGTGCCGATACGGAAGTCGGAGAAGCCGTGGAAGAGGGGGCCGCCACCGTAGGCATGTATCTCATCGATCATCCCGCGGACGGTGAGATCCTCAGCCCGGCGACCTTCCTTGGGAGGATCGCCGTAGACAAACAGGAAGTGGTCGACTCCATAAGCGGCCGCCGTCAAGAGGTCTCTTCTGAAGGCCAAGAGATTGCGGTCGCGCGCGTTCAGACAGGCTACGCCGAGACCTCCCAGGTAAGCGACCTCATGGGCGACCGCAACGCTCGAAACGGTGGCCCGGCCCAAGTGACTGTCGGGAATCAAGAAGGCGTCGACTACGGGGTTCAAGACGGTGATCTGGCGCCGGACGTGTTCGATGTCCGGCTTTCTCGGCGGTTCTATCTCGCAGACGACGCGAAAGCCTCCTGCGTCGAGAAACGATGGCGGGGGATCCGGGGGTGGAGGCGCGCTGGAGCGTTGCCTACTCATTCACTCCGTATACCAGGCCGGAGACGCTGCAAGTGGCTCACCCGGTAGGCGCATCGAGCGGAGTGACGCCCGCCGGCACGACGCCGTTGCCGGAGGGAGCGGCGGCCGGACCATCTCCGGTCGGCGAGCCCCCTTTCGTTTTTGCCAGCAGGCCATTCAAGCGGCCCGACTTCATGAGGTAGACGCCGGTGCCGAGCACGGCCAGGAGCAGGGCCGCGGCGCCAACGCGCCCCTGCGGGCGCCGGGCAGGCGCCGTCTCTTTCTTGAGCCTGTCGATGGTCTTGACGACGACGAGCGTTCCCATCAGCTTCTTGAGAGCCGGACTCATATCTCGCACCTCCGATTGAGCGGTCATCTATCTAGAGATAGTGCGCCTACCCGGCCCGGCCTCCTCCCACACTTGAACGCTCGTTTAGCGGGCGTGAACGCGCGCCCAATGCCGTTGGCGACTAGGTAAGTGACAATGAAGAGATGGTCGTGTACGAAGAGTTCGACGCGAAAACAGGAGGGCGTCTCGACGCGCTCGACGTCACCGCCGAGGTCTTGAGCGTCGTGAAGGCTTCAGGAGTGTCGAACGGAAGCGTTCTTATCTTCTCGCCGCACACGACCTGCTGCGTGGTCCTGGCCGAGCGCCGGAGCGATACGACATCGGCTTTGGAGCTCGCCATGAAGACGATCGCTCCCGACAACGGCTACTACGCCCACGATGATCTCGACATACGAACCGAGAATCTCGTCGACGACGAACCCGCGAACGCCCCCGCTCATATCTTCCACGTGTTCGCCGGCAAAGCTTCCGAATGCATTCCCATCATTCAGGGGGCGCTCGCGCTGGGGGCCGAACAGCGGGTTCTGTTCGTGGAGCTGGACTGCTCTCGGGAACGCCGTTACCTGGTCCAGGTCGTCGGCGAATGACCTTCGAGCAAACCAGCGCGCCTCCGGCCGCGGCCGCGGCACTCCCTGCTTGGTTGTCAAAAGACCTCGAACGCGTCGAGGACCTCTTGCTGGCAACTGCGGGCGCCTCCGCGCATCCACTGGTTAGCGAGCCCTCTACGCACTTGATCAAGGCGGGGGGCAAGCGCCTGCGTCCGGCCCTGGTCCTTCTTTCGGCCTACTCCGGCCAACCAGGACGACATTCGACCGATCTGGCGGCCGCAGCCGTCGAGCTCGTCCACATCGCCACCCTCTACCACGACGATGTGATGGATGAAACGGAAACGCGCCGGGGCGTTCCTACTGCTCATTCCAAATGGGGCATCGAGGTTGCCGTGCTGGCCGGGGACTTCTTGTTCGCGTGCGGAAGCTCTTTAGGAGCCGAGGCGGCAGGAGAGGTGCCCGGCCTTCTTGCGCGCGCGATCGCAGAGGTGTGCGAGGGCCAGATCATGGAGACGGCGGCTCTCGACGACCCCGCTCGCTCGCTCGACGCCTACTTCGAAGTCATCACTCGCAAGACCGCGTCGCTTTTTCGGGCGGCCTGTGAGCTCGGTGCCGCGACGTCGGGAGCGGACGAGATGGATCGGGCCCGGCTCAGCCGCTACGGGCTCAATGTCGGGCTTGCCTTCCAGGTCGTCGACGACTTGCTCGACATAGTGGGTGATCCGCGAACTACCGGTAAGAAGCTGGGCACCGATCTGCGGAAAGGCGTCTTCACGGTGCCGATTCTTCTCGCATGTGAGCGTGACCGGTCGCTTGCGCAGCGGCTTGATGCCGGGGAGCGAGATCTCGACGTTCTTCTGCCGGAGATCGTCGCCACGGGCGCGGTTGCAGATGCACTCGAGATGGCGATGAGCTTTACGCGCCGCGCGCATGGGGCGCTCGGCGAAATCAAGACGGGCGAGTACGCACGCAGCCTCGGCGGACTGCTGGACGGAGTGCTGGCCCAGATCCTTAAATAGCGTCAGCGGACCAGCTTGGGTCGCTCCGCCTTCGAACGCCCCGACCCGAGCCGCTTTACGAACATGTCGACCAAGTGCTCGATGTAAGCGCGTTCGTCGACCGGCAACAGATACTTGCCTCCCAAAATCTCCTGCTCGACATAGAAGGCGAGCAGCGAGTTGAAGAAGATGCGCGCGCTGACCTTGGGATCCACCTGCTGTCGCGCGCGTTCGCTCATACGCGCATCGAGGATTCCGCCGAGCTCGGCGATCGACTCGCCGACTGCATCGGCAAAGAACGCTTCCTTCTCCTCGGGAAACACCTGTATCTCCTGCAGCAATAAGCGCGTCAGCTGAGTGTTCTG
>JACDBF010000056.1 GCA_013695055.1 Actinomycetota bacterium | reverse complement strand
GACCTACCTCCTTGTCTTCGAGCGCGCCGGCGAGAAGCGCCTCCCGCACCCGCTCGGCCTCACCCGGAGCGAGCGCCACGAGGTTCGCCTCGGTGCTGTCTCCTCCGATGGCTTCGATGCGAAGCTCGACGACCCCGAAAAGCTTGTGGCGAAGCTTCTGGACCACGTCGACGCTCTGGATGCGAGCCAGGGGAATGACCCGGCGAAACCTGACCAGCACTCCGCCCTGGACGGTCAGCTCTCCCCCGTCGATGGCATAGGTGAAGCGCAGGTAACGAGCGACCGATCCCGCGCTGGTCACGACGACCACGAGTGCCAGCGCGATGCGGGCGGTACCTCCGAGCGCGAGGAGAGGGAGGACTCCGAGCCCGAGCCGGCGGACCCCGTCGACCATCCAGACCGCAATAGCCGCCGGGTGAAGCGGCGAGCCGTCAGACGCTGAGGGTGCCGGCAACCTTCGACAGCTCCTCTCGAAGCTCTTCGGCTTCGGCGGCGATCAGGCCCGGGATGTGACCGGCCCGGCCCGCCGCCGTGTAGACGAGAACACCGGTTAGGCCGAAGAGGTTGTCGATCGGGCCTCGGCGCGACTCGACGTACTGAATGCGATCGAAGGGGATGAGCGTGACGACCAGCCATAGGGCTCCTTTGGAGAGCATGAGATCGCGCTCTTGCAGGGCGAACCTCCAACGCCGGTAGCGCAGCCTTGGGATAAGCACGGCCAGCGCCACAGCGACCGCCGCTACTGCGACGGGAACTACGGCCGGTACGAAGTCGAAAGCCAACACCACGCCGCAGCACGCGACGACTACGAGCGCCAAAGCCCCGCCGATCGTCCACCACATCCTCTGCACGCGCGGATCGAGACGCCGGCCTTCGGCGATCATCAGGGGCGAGAGCGGCGACCCAGAATGAACGCGACGCCCACGATCACGCCTATCAGGATCAAGATGAACAAGATCTCCTGAAAGCCCACCTCAGGAGCTCTTGGTCGCGGTGAGGGCGCGGCCGATCACGTGGCGCTGGATCTGATTGGTGCCTTCGACTATCTGCAGGCCCTTCGCCTCGCGCATGTAGCGCTCCGCGGGATACTCGGTTATGTAGCCATACCCGCCGTGAAGCTGCACGGAGTCGGTCGTGACCTTCATCGCCATGTCCGTGCAGAAGAGCTTGGCTTCGGCGGCCTGAACGGAATATGCCGCGCCCGCGTCGCGAAGCCGGGCGGCATGGCGATAGAGGGCCCGGCCCGCCTCGATCTGAGTGGCCATGTCGGCCAGCATGAAGCTCACTCCTTGGTTGTCGGAAACCGCGCGCCCGAACTGTTCACGCTCGGTGGTGAACCCGACGGCCGCGTCGAGCGAGGCCTGCCCCAGCCCGACTGCGCATGCGGCGATGCCCAGGCGGCCCGAGTCGAGCGAGGCGAGACCGATCTTGAACCCTTCACCTTCGGCTCCGAGCCTCCTGGCCTCGTCGACGCGCACCCCGTTGAGTGTGAGCTGCCAGGTCGGAGATGACCGCCAACCCATCTTGTCCTCCTTCTTGTCGCCTTCGAATCCGGGAGCGTCGGTCTCGACCAAGAAGGCGCTCACCCCTCTTCTCTCATCCGACGTGCGAGCGATCACCAGAACGACGTCGGCTTCGCGACCGCGCGTGCAGAAAACCTTGCTGCCCGTCAGCTCGTAACCGTCGCCCGAGCGCCGCGCCTTCGTCTGCAAGGAGCCCGCGTCCGATCCCGCATCGGGTTCGGAGAGCGAGTAGGCGCCGAACCATTCGCCGCTGGTGAGCTTCTCGAGCACATCTCTCTTTTGGTCCTCGGACCCGAACGAGTCGATCGCGAAGGCGCACAGCGTGTGCACCGAAAGGCCGATTGCGAGCCCGAGGTAGGCCGCCGCCAGCTCTTCTACCAGCAGCAGATAGGTGAGATAGCTTTGGCCCGCCCCGCCATGGCCTTCGGAAAAGGGGATGCCGGTCAGTCCCAGCGCGGCCAGTTGCTCGTACAGGGCTCTGGGGTCCTCCGAGCGCTCCTCGTATCCGGCCGCTTGAGGGACGAGCTCGTTGGCCGCGAGCTCCCGGACGAGTTGCACGAGGGCGAGCTGCTCGTCCTCCAGCAGCCGCAAGTCGGCGGGCATGTGCGGGACAATAAGACCTCGAGCAACTTCGAGAGAACAAGGGACCGGACGGATGTCGGCGTAACCATTGCGACGGGGATGCAGAGAGGCGGAGCCGTGAAGATCGAGGATCGCGAGGGCCAGCAGCTCGCCGAGACTACGCTGACCGTCGACGACCGCGAGCTGGTTGATCTGCTGCAAGGCCTCGCCGACATCATCGAAGGAGACCGCGCACATCTCCATTTCAGCCAGCCGGGCGGCCCCCAGCTCGTCGTCCGGCGGGATGCTGAAGGCGGAGCGGAGCCGCTGCTGAAGCAGATGGACTGGTGGGTCGGTCCCTTGGTGCTCCTGGCCGTCCTCTTCATCATCGTGGGGGCCGTGACGGTAGGGCGCTGGGCGGTGGGCCTGTTATGAGCCAGGAGACCGGCTTCGAGCCGGAGCCCGAGCTTGTCAGGTCTTTCGACGGGACGTTCTTGGCGGTTCGGAGCCTGGGAGAGAGCGATGCAACTCCGGTGCTGCTCGTGAACGCCCTGGGGGCCACCTTTTCTTTGTGGAGGCAGGCCCTCGTGGACGTGGTCCGGGAGCGCATGGTCGTCACCTGGGACCACAGAGGCCTCTACGACTCCGGCGAACCCGGCTCTGATCGCCTCGATGCCGGCGCTCACGCGCGCGATGCGCTCGAAACCCTCGACCACTACGACATCGATCGGGCGGTCGTGCTGTCGTGGAGCAGCGGTACTCGCATCGCTCTGGAGCTCGCCGCTCACCATCCCGACAGGGTCTGTGGATTCGTGAGCGTCTGCGGCGGCTATGGGCAGTCCGCCGGTAAGTTTCCCCGAGGCTTCGAGCTCGCGGCCCTCTTGCCCGCGGCGGCGGGCCTGGTGCGGCCTTTTGCTCCCCTGGTTCAGCCGCTCCTTCGAACTCTCGTCCAGCGGCCCGAGCTCGCCGGACTCGTGAGGCAGTCCGGGTTGATCGCCGCCAGCGCCGACACGGGGACGCTGGTCGACCTCGTGAGATCGACTGCCGCGCTCGACCTCGGGCTCCTGCTTGCGATCTATCAGGCGGTGTCGGGCGATCCGGCCCCCGGGCTACTGGCGGAGATCGCGGGCCCGGCCCTCGTCATCGCCGGCGAGCGGGACCCATTCACGTCTCGAGCGGTGAGCGAGGAGATGGCGCGGACGATCTCCGGGGCCAGCCTCGAGGTCTACGAGAAGGCGACCCACTACCTCCCCATCGAGTATCCGGCGCGCCTGTCGGACGATCTCCGGAGCTTCCTCGGCCCGACCCTCCCGCCGAGTGGGTGACAGAGGGCGCCTAGCGCCACTCACTACCCACTCGAGAGGTAGGGGTTAGATCTTGAGGTGAATGATGTCTTTGAGGATCTCGAAGTGGGCCGGCGTGGTGCCGAGGATCTCGCCGTCGGCCTCGATGAGGAGCGGACGGTCGGCCTCGATCGAGACCCTCACGCGCTTGGCCTCGAGGATGTCGGGATGCGGGACGTGCTCGCCTTTGTAGACCTTCGGAAAGACGGCGAGGGCCTCTCTTGTCGCGAGATGCTGTACCTGTATGTCCAGCAGGCCGTCGGTGGGAGCGGCTTTGGGCGCCACTTTCATTCCACCCCCGAAGAACTGCCCGTTGGCGACGACTAGATTGCCCATCGGCCCTTGGTAGCTGCGATCGATGAGGTCGACCGTCACGGTGGTGGAGCGATGGCGCGCCAGCGTGCTCCAAAACGCGAGGGGGTAGATGGTCGGTCCGAGCCACGCGGGCAGCCGCCCTGCGCGTCGGGCGACCACTCCCCCGAGCCCGGCCTCGGCGACGTTCGCGAAATAGCGAAACGCCTTTTTCCCCTCCTTTGTGAAAGTCACCTTGCCGAGATCGATCGGGAAAGACTCGTGCCCGTCGAGATGCGCGACCGCGTGCCCGGGCATCGACGGTATGCCGAAGGTGCGGATGAAGTCGCAACGGGTGCCGGAGGCGACGACCCCGAGCGCGGCTCCCTCGCTCACGGCTCGGTCGGCGTGCACCATTCCGTTCACGACCTCGTGGACGGTTCCGTCGCCTCCGACCGCTACGAGAAGACGCACGCCGTCTTCGAGAGCGGCAGTGGCCAGCTCGGTGGCGTGACCCCGGCCGCGAGTCACCTCGAGCGCGTAATCCATCTCTCGCGCCCACAGCTGGCTGCGGATCTCGCCGAGCGCGCGACCAGTCTTGCCGCCGCCGGCCCGCTCGTTCACGATCAAGACCATGTGCCCGAACGGAGGATTCATTCGGGAACGCGAGGATGCTTTCGGGCCGGGCGTCGACAAGCCGGCATCACCGGTATCAACTCGAAGAGACGTCAGACGCGCTCTACGAGAGTGGCGATGCCTTGGCCCACGCCGATGCACATGGTCGCCAGCCCATAGCGAGCGTCGCGCCGGCCCATCTCGTGCACGAGGCTCGTGAGAATCCGGGCCCCCGAGCAGCCGAGCGGATGGCCGAGGGCGATGGCGCCGCCGTTCACGTTGACCTTCTCAGGATCGAGCCCGAGCTCGCGAATGCACGCGAGCGACTGAGCGGCAAAGGCCTCGTTCAGCTCGACCAGGCCGAGGTCCTCGACCGCCAGGCCGGCGCGCTTCAAGACTTTGCGCGTCGCGTGGATCGGCCCGAGGCCCATGACGCGCGGCTCGACCCCCGCGACCGCCGAGGTGACGATGCGCGCCTTGGGAGTCCAGCCCCGCTCTCTGACCATGGCCTCCGATGCGAGCAGCACAGCGGCCGCGCCGTCGTTGATTCCCGAGGAGTTTCCGGCGGTCACCGAGCCTTCCTTGGCGAACGCGGGCGTGAGCTTTGCCAGCTTCTCCAGCGACGTATCGGGCCGGGGCGGCTCATCGGCGTCCACGATGACCGGGTCGCCTTTGCGCCGAGGTATCTCGACGCTAACGATCTCGTCCTTGAAGCGTCCTTCATCGCGGGCTGCGACCGCGCGCCGGTGGCTCTCGAGCGCGAACTCGTCCTGATCGGCGCGCGCCACCGAGTAGTCGCGCGCCACCTCCTCGGCGGTCTCGCCCATCGCGTGAGAGCCGAATTTCTCGTGGAGCTTCGGGTTGGTGAAGCGCCAGCCGATGGACGTGTCGTAGACCTCAGGCTTGCGGTCCCAAGCATTTTTTGCCTTGGCCATGACAAAGGGGGCCCGGGTCATCGATTCGGACCCGCCGGCGATGATCAGATCGGCCTCGTCGGCCCGGATCTGCCGGTAGCCGCCGTTGACGGCCTCGAGGCCCGAGCCGCACAAGCGGTTGACCGTCGCTCCGGGGACCTCGACGGGGAGCCCGGCCAGCAGCAAGGCCATCCGAGCGACGTTGCGATTGTCTTCTCCGGCCTGATTGGCGGCGCCCCACAAGACATCGTCGACGTGCTCGGTGGGCGCGTCGCTTCTCTCGACCAGCGCGGCGATGACCAGGGCCGCGAGATCATCGGGCCGGACGTCCGCGAGAGCGCCGGCGAATCGGCCCATCGGCGTGCGCACCGCGTCCACGACAAATGCTTCTCGCATACCCTCGATCTTCCCATGCCCGACCGGGCCTCTCCCTTCGCCGGCCCCCCTAGAGCTCGAGGGACGAATAGGCCACCACGCCGCGGTTCAAGGCGTCTACCGCCAGCCGGAGCTCGGCCGCTAGATCGTCTTGCGGCGCTATGTCCTCGAGCTGGCGCAAGAGATCCATGAGCTGCTTGGTCGATCGCACGAAGTCTCCGGCCGCGTCGTCCGGCCCCA
>JACDBF010000053.1 GCA_013695055.1 Actinomycetota bacterium | reverse complement strand
GGTCGAATCCACCGACGGGCAAGATGCGCAGGAAGCCGTCGTCGTCGATGTGGCTCACCAAGAACCCGATGGAGTCCATGTGAGCCGACAGCATGATGCGCGGTCCGTCTCCACGCCGAATGGCGATGAGGTTGCCGAGCGCATCGACCTCGACTTCGTCGACGAGCCCTTCTATCTCCGCGCTTACGGCCGCCCTGATCGCCTCCTCTCTCCCCGAGATTCCCGGCGTTGTCACGAGCCTACGAAAAAGGTCTTGATTCAAGAGCGTTTCTCCCCCTTAGCCTCCACGGCTAGCGTTCGCATCAAATCGATTCCTGAATTATGACCCTCGAGGCCCCTCGGAGAAACTCCTCATAGAATCCTTCGATGCGACTCGAGCGCAGCGACCCGCCGGCCCCCGATCCCACGGCCGAGGTCATCACTCTCGAGACGCCCGAGCTGGGCGATCGCAGCTACCTGGCCACCGACGGCCGCGTGGGCATCGTGGTCGACCCACAGAGAGACATCGACCGAGTTCTCGACGTGGCCGCCGAGCGCGATGTCACCATCAGCCATGTGCTCGAGACCCACATCCACAACGACTACGTATCTGGTGGGCTGCAGCTTTCCAGAGAGACGGGGGCCGCGTATCTCGTCCCGGCGGATGAAGAGGTTTATTTCGATCACGCGCCCATCGCGGGCGGCGAGTCGATACAAGCTGGAGAGCTCTCGATCAGAGCGATCCATACCCCAGGCCACACCCCTGCTCACCTCTCTTACTTGCTCTGTTCGGGTGGACGGGAAACGGCCGTCTTTACCGGTGGGTCGATGCTGTTCGGCGGCGTGGGGCGGACCGATCTCATGGGGGAAGCGCTCACTGATGGACTGACGCGCGCGCAATACCACTCGGTCAGAAAGCTGGCGCAAGAGCTTGAGCCCACCCTAGAAGTTCATCCCACACATGGGTTCGGAAGCTTCTGCTCCTCCGCCGAGGCGGACGGCATACCAGCGAGCTCCATCGGCCGCGAATGCGAGACAAATCTCGCACTCGCGTTCGACGAGGAGAACGACTTCGTCGAAAGCCTCTTGTCGAGTTTGACCGCCTACCCTCGCTACTACGCGCACATGGCGCCGTTGAACCGGAAAGGACCCGCATCGGTGGACCTCAGTCTTCCGAAGGAGATCCACGCTCCCGAGCTTCGCGCGCGGATACGAGCCGGAGAGTGGATCGTCGACATCAGAGACCGCGTGGCGTTTGCCGCAGCTCATGTCGAAGGCACGATCAACGTCGCTTACGCCACCCTCTTCGCCACCTACCTTGGATGGACGATCCCGTGGAACACTCCCGTGACTCTCGTCGGGGACTCCGAGGAGTCGGTGGCGGGCGCTCAGCGCGCCCTAGCTCGCATAGGCATCGATCGGCCCGCCGCGCAGTCCTCGAGCGGGCTCGCAGAACTCGCGCCGCGCGACGAGTGGAGCTCTTATCCGGTTGTCAGCTTTGCCGATCTAGCGTCACGCTGCCGGCAAGAGGATGTCAACATCCTCGATGTGCGGCGCGACGATGAGTGGGCCTCCGGGCACATCAAGTCGGCGACGCATGTTCCTCTTCCGGATCTCGAGACGCGAATGAGCGACGTGCCCGAGGGAGAGGTGTGGGTCCACTGCGAGTCCGGCTTTCGCGCGTCTATTGCCGCATCGTTGCTGGATCGGGCCCGCCGGCAACCGGTGCTCGTGAACGACGACTGGGATGCGGCCGCAAAGGCAAGGCTCGATATCGTCACCTGAGGGGGGTCGGTACCCTTCGAGGCCTCGCTCTCGGGGCCATTCCCTCCCGGCTCAGCCTCCTCCGGCCCCCAAGTCACCCGGCAGGGAACCTTCGGGGGCCACCAACAGTCCTCTAGGCAAGAGCAAAGCAGGGAACCTTCGGGGGCCACCAACAGTCCTCTAGGCAAGAGCAAAGCCTCGAGCTCCTACGGGAAGGAAGTCCATGAAGCCGGTCTCGCGCGCATTCGTGTCTCTTGCCGCTCTCGTCGCGCTGGCCGCATGCAGCACGGCCACTCCCCTTGAGCTCGCGATTCCCCGCCACGAGCCATCGCACGTTCTCTTCTTCCGAACCGCGGACCGGCTGAAAGGTCTCGAGCTCGCAACTGGAAAGATCGTTTTCGGGGCTTCCAATGCCGTCGTCGACCCGGGCTGGACTCGAGTCTTCTCCGCCACCGACGCGGGCAAGGGCGTTCTCACAACGCTGGAAGCTCGCTCCGGAGCTCGCCTTTCCCGAACCGACGTTCCCGCCTCAGTCCTTCCGAGCGTCGTCTCGGGAAGCGGCAAGCTCGTCGCTTTCACCGAACCCCGCAGCCAAGACGCAACTCCGTGGCTTCCCGACGGTCGCAAGCGCACGAAGCTGGTGATCGTCGATCCCAACGGAGTAACAAGGCCCCGCACGCTCCGGCTCGCCGGTAACTTAGAGCCCGAAGCGTTTTCCACCGACGACCAGCGACTGTTCATGATCGAGTACATGCCCGCAACGGCGCCCTCCCACTACAGCGTGCGCCGGGTGAACCTCGAAACTGGAAAGGTCTCGCCCATAAGAAGGCGCAACCTCAAGGCCCCCAACTTCATGCGCGGCACCGGCCGCATGCAAGTCCTCGCGCCCAACGGACAACAGCTCTACACGCTCTACACGCAGCAGGGACCAAACTATGCCCACCGGAGGACTCCAGAACATGAGAAAGGAAATACCGTCCATGCGTTCGTCCATGTATTGAACCTCGAGCATGCCTGGGCGCATTGCGTGGACTTGCCGGCTCCCTTCGGTACCGGTCTCGCGACCGCAAGCGCGCTCGCCCAGTCGCCCGACGGCTCCCGTCTCTACGTCACCGACTGGTCGAAGGGAGCCATCGCCACAATCGACCCAGTGGGATTGAAGGTCCAGAGCGTCGGGCACGTCGACCTCGGATCGGCCGACAACGAGACCTTTGCCGCGGCCGGCGGAGACGGGAGCCTGTATGTAGCCGGAAGCTCGACCGTCGTCGTCGTCCACGCATCAACGCTCCGGGCGACCGCGCGTTGGAGGATGAGAAGCGAGGTTTCGGGCTTGGCCCTCAGCCGCGACGGCACTCGACTTTACGTGGGGCAGAAAGGCTCGGTGCTCACCCTTGACGCGGCCTCGGGCAAGAAGCTGGGATCCATGAAGGCCGGAGGCCTGCAGAGCATCGAGCACCTGAGCTGACAGGGCGTTCACCGGGGTCGGCAAGGGGCGGCTCCCCGGAAGCGGCCCGACTCTCGTCTATTGATCTAGGGACGACTCCGGTTTCAGCGCTGGGCCGGCACCGACGATCGCTTGGAGGCCCGGGCTCTCTTGCTTCCGTCGAGAATCACCTTGCGCAGTCGAACGGTTAAAGGAGTTACCTCGGCGCATTCATCCGCGCGCACGAACTCGAGGGCCTGCTCCAGCGAGAGCTGGCGGTGTGGGATCAGGCGGACGAGCTCTTCTCCGGACGCGGAGCGCATGTTCGTGAGCTTCTTCTCCTTCGTGGGATTCACGTTCATGTCATCTGCCCGCGCATTCTCACCCACGATCATGCCCTCATAAACCTCGACCATCGGAGGAACGAACATGGTGCCGCGCTCTTGAAGATTGAGGAGCGCGTAGGAATTCGTCGATCCCCTACGGTCGGCCACCAGACTGCCCGTGGGACGTGTCCGAATCTCGCCCTGCCACGGCTCGTAGCGATCGAAAACGTGGTGCAGAAGGCCGGTGCCGCGCGTCTCGGTAAGAAACTCGGTGCGAAAACCGATGAGCCCGCGCGCTGGAACCAGGTACTCCATTCGAACCCAACCCGTACCGTGGTTGACCATGTTCTCGAGACGGCCTTTACGAAGAGCGAGCATCTGCGTGACGACACCCATAAAATCTTCGGGTGCGTCGATGGTCAATCGCTCCACCGGCTCGCAGGTCTTGCCATCGATCTGTCGGGTGACGACCTCGGGCTTTCCGACCGTGAGCTCGAAGCCCTCGCGACGCATCATCTCCACCAAGACCGCCAGTTGCAGCTCGCCCCTGCCTTGTACCTCCCACGCGTCGGGTCTATCGGTATCCAGCAACCGGATTGAGACGTTGCCCACGAGCTCGGCATCGAGCCTGTTCTTGACGAGGCGAGCCGTGATCTTGCTTCCCTCCCGGCCCGACAGAGGCGACGTGTTTATGCCGACGGTCATCGACAGGCTCGGGTCGTCGAAGTGGCTGAGCGGCAAGGGACGGGGATCGTTGGGATCGGAAAGCGTCTCGCCGATCGTGACGTCGGCGAGACCGGCGATGGCGATGATCTCCCCCGGCCCGGCCTCGGAGGCGTCCACCCGCTCGAGGGCTTCAGTTACGTAGAGCTCGGTGATCTTTACGTTCTCGATCGTCTCATCGGCGCGACACCACGCCACCGGCTCTCCACGCGTGATCGTGCCATGGAAGACGCGGCACAGCGCGAGCCGGCCGACGTAGGGTGACGCGTCGAGGTTCGTGACAAGCGCCTGCAGAGGATGTCCGTCCTCGAAAACGGGGGCCGGTATGTGATCGAGCA
>JACDBF010000029.1 GCA_013695055.1 Actinomycetota bacterium | reverse complement strand
CCCTGCCCGAGATAACCGCGGGCGACCATGGAAAGGAACTGGTAGACGGCGTCTTCGGCGGGGGCCAGCGGTCCCTGCCGGTAGCCGCGCGACTGAAGTCCCCGCTGGACCGCTTCACACGCGCTCCAGTCCTGTTTGTTCGTGATGTCCCAGAAGTCGGATGCGTATGAGGGATCGAAGCCGGTTCTCTCGACGGCTTCGGCGGGAAAGAGCCATTCGCACTCGATGCGGCTCTGGGTGGCCGAGAGGGGATCGATGCGGTGAGTCATCACGTAGTCCGGGTGCGGACTGATCAGCAGGTTCGGAAAGTAGCCGAAGTAGAGAACCTGGCGTCGTTGCTCGGCGTCGAGCCCGCGCAGGGGCACGCCGAAGCTCTCGCCGGTCAAAGACATCGTCTCGGCATGGTCCATCAGCTCCATGGTCCCGCCGGCCCAGGCGCCCTCGGGGTCAAGATTCCAACCGCTGTCGGGCGGCGTCACCTGGCAGAGCTCGGGGTGTATCTGGGGGCAGTGATAGCACTCGTGGTAGTTCTCGACGATGATCTTCCAGTTGGACTCGATGACGTAATCGTGGCGCACGACGCTCTGGAGACGTTCGGGCTCGTAGGGCTCCATGAAGCGCCCGAGGTTGCCGATGTGCTCCTCAAACGGGGGAGCGTCGCCCGACGCGTTGGCGAACAGCCAGCCGTGCCACTCGGCCACGGGGACGGTTTGGAGCGGGTAGTCGGCACGGTCGAAACCCTCTCGTTCGCCGAAGTGCGGTGCGCCCTTCAACTCACCATCGAGGCCGTAGACCCACGCGTGATAGGGGCACCTGATCACCTTGGAGCTCACGCACGCGCCGGCGGCGAGGAGCTCGTGGCCGCGATGCCGGCAAACGTTGAAGAAGCCCCGGAGCGCACCTGCATCGTCGCGGACCAAGAGAATTCCCTCGGAGCCGACCCGGAAGGCCTTGCGGTCTCCCGGATTGGGCAGGTCGGCGGAACGGCCGATGCAAACCCACGAGCCCTCGAAAAAGTTGGCCTTCTCCCATTCGAAGACCTCGGGGGAGACGTAGGCGTCGGCCGGCAGCGTGAAGCTCTTGCCGAAGGGCGCAAGCGTGCGCGCGACCGCTTCTTTAGAAATCGGTGCCGTGGACGTGGCGCCCATGACCCACCTCGCTCTCTCTTCAAGGATTCCACGGTGTGGAAGGCCTGCTTGACCCGATTGAGTTGCGTATAGGGCACAATCATACCTAGCATATGGAAGCCTCGACTGTGTTCGGGGGCCGGTGCGCGCGGGGAGGCACTCAATGGCACACTCGGAAGAAGGGTCATACCTACGGGCGGCGATGAACCGGCGCGCGTTCTTGCGCCGGTCGGCCGTCTCTGCCGCTGCCCTCTCGGGGGCCGGCCTGCTGGCGGCGTGCGGAAGCGATAGCGGCGGTCCCAGCACCTCCGCCATCCAGATCGCCAGCCCGAGCAATCCCGACACGCTCCCCCTATTCGACGATAACCAGGCCGTTGAATCGGGGCTCGAGCCTGAGAAGGGGCCGCTCAAGATCTACAACTGGTCCGACTACATCTGGCCGAAGGTCGTAAAGGACTTCGCCGCTCAATATGGGGTCGAAACCGAGATCTCGACCTTCTACAACATGAGTGAGGCGGTCAACAAGATTCGCACTGGGCAGGTGGACTTCGACGTCTTCTTCCCCACCGCCGACCCCACCCCCAAGCTCGTGGCGGCCAAGCTTCTCCAGCCACTCAACCACGATTACTTGCCCAATTTGCAGGCGAACGTCTGGCCAGAGCTGGCCAACCCTTGGTATGACCAGGGTTCTCGCTACACAGTGCCCTACACGGTCTACACAACGGGCATAGCGTGGCGCCGCGACATGGTCTCCGAGGATGTTGCCGCCATGGACAACCCGTACGACATCTTCTGGAACTCAAAATACGAGGGCAAGATCGGCATCTACGATGATTACCGCGAAGCCATGACGATGGTGCTGCTGCGCAACGGCATCACCGACGTCAACAACGCGACCAGCGCGCAACTGGAGATGGTCAAGAAGCAGCTCGTCGAGATGGCCGACACGGTCAACGTCCGGACGACCATTGACGGGGCGTATGCAAAGCTTCCCGAAGGTGACTTCGCCATCCATCAGTCGTGGTCGGGTGACATCGTCGCCGCTCCCTACTACATGCCGGCTAAGGACTATGGAGATCCCGACGGGCTGCTCCAGTTCTGGTGGCCGCGGGACGGCTCGGGGACGGTCGGCAGCGACATGATGGCCATTCCCAAGGGGGCCAAGAACCCGGTGCTGGCCCACGCATTCTTGAACTTCATGCTCGAGAACAAGTACGCCATCAAGAACTTCAGCTGGGTCGGATACCAGCCGCCGGTCAACGCCATCGATCCGGGGAACCTTGTCAAGGATGGTTACGTCGTGCCGAACCTCGAGGCGGCGATCGTCGAGAAGTCCGACTTCGACAAGGGCATCATCCAGACTACCTTGGCGCCTGAGATCGATCAGAGGTGGCAGAACGCGTGGTCCG
>JACDBF010000026.1 GCA_013695055.1 Actinomycetota bacterium | reverse complement strand
CGGGCGCGGGAAACGAGGCCTCTTTGCCCGTCACCGCAGAGGACTTGCGGCTCGATGTCGACGGTCATTACCCTCAGATGACCGTAAGCGGCCGGATCAGAAGGTCCCCCGCGTCCATCACTTACTGGATCGCCGAGCTCACCAGCCAACCCGACGGCACTTGGACCGGAGGCATCTGGTACAAGTCTGGCGACGTTTCGACTTTCCCTTACAGCACAGTTGCGATCAAGGTCCTGCCCGGCGCAAGCTCCGGCCAACAACGCGCCCAAGCCACTTTCTCGGCGGGGGGAGGAAAGGACCGCATCCGTCTCTACACGTATGAGTCCCCGTACTTCCATACGGTGGACTTCGAGTTCGACAGCGCTCAAGGCGAGGCGCCGACTCTATCCGTAGACACCTGCGCACATCCCAACCGCGGCAACGCTTCCTTGTGAAACCCTTACCATCGACAAGGTCTTTAGACGCGCGGGGTTTGATGTAACGAGATCGAACCCGGGCTCCGATCCATTGGTGGGGGCAGGACCCAACGCCAAGTGGAGCGACAAGGAAATTGCACGACGCGATGCAGACGTACTGGTCTCGGTTTTCGGCTAGCGCCCAATGGGGAATGTGGGTGTTCTTCGCCTCCCTGCACGACATCGGCTCGGACTTGGGCGGTGTCATGTTCGACGACATCGGACCGAACCACCGCCAGGGAACAGCAATCTTCAACGACGCCTTCATATCCAATGCCCCGGGGGGGGACCCTCAACCCGCTGCATGGGTACAGAGAATGATCTTCTGGACGGCGTGCCATGAGATGGGGCACGCATTCAACCTCGCCCATTCGTGGCAGAAGTCGATCGGCAAGTCCTGGATACCGCTCGCCGACCAGCCCGAGGCCAGGAGCTTCATGAACTACCCCTACAACGTCTCGGGGGGCCAGACCGCCTTCTTCGCCAACTTCAAGTACCGCTTCTCCGACCAGGAGATGCTGTTCATGCGTCACGCACCAGGAAAGTTCGTGCAGATGGGCAAGGCGGACTGGTTCGACGATCACGGCTTCGAGGAGGCAAACGTATCTCCGGAGCCGGCGCTCCGACTCGAAGTGAGGGTCAACCGGGACAGACCCATCTTCGAATTCATGGAGCCCGTCATCCTGGAGCTGAAGCTCTCCAACGAATCAGGGCGCACGCAGCTGGTCGACGAGCACACCCTCACGCTCAACGACTCCATGATCGTGATCACCAAGAAGGACCAGCGACGAGCGAAGCGGCTACTTCCCTTCGCCAACTACTGCTGGGAGCCATCCCAAAGGACTCTTGCACCTGGCGAGTCCATCTACGAGCCCTTGCTCGTGTCGGCGGGACGGGACGGCTGGGATATTGCCGAGCCTGGAAAATACACCGTTCAGATCGCCCTCCATGGGAACGACGAAGACATCGTTTCGAACGCGCTCCGACTGCGCGTCGCTCCTCCGCACGATCGAGAAGAAGAGGTCATCGCCCAGGATTTCTTCACACAAGAAGTTGGCAGGATTTTGACCTTTGACGGAAGCCGGTTCCTGTCCCATGGCAACGACACTCTTAGAGAAGTCGTCGAGCGACTCGAGGAACGACGGGTGGCGGTCCACGCTTCCCAGGCGTTGGGCAGTGCGGACGCCCGGGACTTCAAACAGCTCGTCGAGGGCAAGAAGGCGTCGCTCGCCATAAATGTAGATCCGGCCCGCCCGGACCAGGCCAGAAAGGCGCTGGGCAATGCGCTCATCGGTCGCGCGACGCAAGCGGTCGAATCCCTCGGCCACATCGGTTTCAGGCGCAGCGTCGATGCCTTCAGCGAGTGGATGTCCGAGCAGGGCGAGAGAGAGGAAGCCGCCAAGATACAGGACGTTCTATACGACACTCTCTCCACACGTGAGGTGCGTGGTCGCAGAGTTCTGGACGGCGTTCTGCAGGAGATTGAAGAACGGCGCGACGCCTACAAGATCGGGACCTGAGCGCGTAGCCGCCCGGGCACTCAGAGGGAAACTCTCAAGTCATGAGGTCGCCAAGGGCAGCTGCTAGGAGCGCCCGCGCGCGAGTGATGGCGACCAGTCGAGGCGTGGTCGGAAACCGCCGTCCGTATCGCAGCGTGCTGTCGACCCGCGAGCGCGCCGAGGGAAGCAAGGGCAAAATCGGAATCGCGCTCTCGGGAGGGGGGATTCGTTCAGCTTCTTACAACCTTGGAGCTCTGCAGGTCCTAGAGGATGAAGGGATCCTGGACGAGGCCGCCCTCATCTCCGCGGTTTCAGGGGGTGCTTACATCGCCTCTGCCTACGCGGTGGCGTCTGCGGAAGCAGAGCGCGCTGCCGAGCAAGAAACGAGAGGCGAGAAGTCTTCCCTCAGCGTGACCGGCGCTTCCCACCGCAAGAGTCCGGTGTTTGGCCGGGGATCCCCGGAAGAAGAATTCTTGCGAAATCACAGTTCCTACATCGCCCCGACGGCATTGAGCAAGCTCCGGGCAGTGAGCATCTGGTTCAGGGGCTTGGTGCTCAATCTGTTGGTGCTTGGTTTTTGCGTTCTAGTGGCCGGGGCGTTACTCGGCTGGTTTTTCGAGTGGATTCACCCGAGCCTCAGCGCCACCGATCCACAAGCCTCGGGAGGAATACACAGGCATTGGATAATCGTTCTGGGAACGGGAGCAACGCTGGGTCTGGGCTTTCTTCTCTTCGCCGCCGATGCCATCCTGGATCTGACCGCGCGAGGCAACCCGTCGCTGCGAAAGGTGTCGAGCCGCCTGCTCGCCGCCGGCGTGATAACTGGGCTGATACTGGGGATTCCCTACTTGCTCGTGTGGATGCGCACGGCGGTCGATGACCCAGATGGCCTGCTCACGGCCGTTCGTGGATTACTGAACGTCAAACAACAACCAGAGCTTACGAACCCGGGAGCCTTTGACGGGGGCCTGGTGGGCATAGCTCAGCTGGTGATGGTGGTCAACGTGGTGGCTGCCGGAATTAGGTTCATGCTTGCCAGGAAGCGCTCCATATATGTGCTGATAGTGGCCGCCGCCACCGGCCCGGTCTTGGTTCTGCTGCCGTTCTTGATGATAGTCAACAACGCAGCGGGCCGGGGCCCATCAGTAGGCATCCCCCTCGTGCAATTCACCGGCGAGTCGACGGTGGCCACGATGCTCTTCGCTGCGACATTGGTCCTCCTGGCAACCACCTTCAACTGCAACAAGACATCGCTCCATTACTTCTATACAAGCCGCCTGTCATCGGCCTTCACTCTCCATCGAACGACTCCTGACGAGGCTGAACCCATCGTCGATCACCCGGTGAAGCTGTCCGACTATCAGCCGGCTCACGGACCTCAGTTCATCTATTGCGCGGCAGCGAACACATTGGGAGACGGCAGCGCACCTCCCGGGAGAAACGCCGTTCCATTCGTCTTCTCGGCGGAGGATTGCGGTGGCAAGACCACCGGCTGGCTGCCGGCTCGACGGCTAGAGGAATGTATGGGAGGACTCACTCTTCCAGCAGCCGTCGCCATATCCGGAGCCGCCGTCTCCCCCACCATGGGGCGGCAGACTCGCCGCCTCTACACCTTTTTGATGGGTCTCTTGAACGCTCGCCTCGGCGTGTGGGTGCCCAATCCCAAGTTCGTCCGAGAGAACGAGGAGGGCGGCGACCTTCCAGACACCTTGCGCAGCCGGCTTGCGCAATTCTCCGTCCGTCATTCGAGACGGTGGCCGCGCAGCGGCGTGCGCTACCTGGTCTACGAGTTCCTGGGCTGGCACCGTCTTGATCGGCGATTCATCTACGTCACCGACGGGGGGCATTACGACAATCTTGGCGTCGTCGAACTGCTGCGAAGGGGATGCACCACGATCTTCTCTTTCGACGCCTCTGGGGACAAGGTCGACACTTTCAACACGCTCGGTGAATCCATCTCCATGGCGCGAACGGATCAGCTCGTGGAGGTCGAGATCGAGCCGGAAGCACTGATCCCCGAAAAGAACAGCGGTCTGGCCGAACGCACCCATGTGATCGGTACCTACCGATTCGCCGGCGATGAAGAGACTGCGCCCACCGAGGGCGAGCTGGTGTTCGTGAAAGCTACCGTCACCAAAGAGTCTCCATGGGACATTCGGGCGTTCAGCAAGAAGGATCCGTCGTTTCCCAACCACTCGACGATCGATCAGCTCTTCACCGATCAAAAGTTCGAGTCGTATCGCGCTCTGGGAGCAGTAGCCGCGCGCGAAGCCATAGCGGGATTGACCCTATTCAGGGAAAGGAAAGAGCAGCTTCGGATAGTGGAGCCCCGGGAAAGCGCGCACAGGAATGGTGAGTCGGACTCCAAAAAAGAGGTCCGCCTCGGAAATAGGAACGAGAGCCGAGTTCCAGAGCGATAGGCAACGGGGTGGAAACTCGGTTCCTCAGGATTGCCAGAACCGGATGGAGCGATGCTGGCTGTTTGGGAGCCAACCCACTAACCTGTGAGAACCGAGAAGGCAGCGAGCGTGTCGAAGGACTGATGGGAGTAAGAATGAGCATCAAGAGCCGGTTGGGGCGTACGCCTTCGGTGGCGATTGCCGCAGTCCTGGTCTTGGGCAGCATTGTCATGCTGTCGGCCACTCGCGCCGGCGCCCATCACGTGGCCCGGCCCACCGAAAATCTGTCACCGTCAGGCCAGGTCGTCATCGTCACGATCAACGCGATCCAAGGAGATGGCAAAGCAAGCCTCGACCCGCGCGCTCGCGAGCTGGCACGGGGCTTGAGAGAGCGCCCTCTCGCCTCCGACGGGAACTATTACGCCCCGGATGTAGTCATCGTGAACGAGAGCTCGGCGATACGAATCGCCGCATTGCGCGACAAGCTCAACAAAGTGTTTGTCGCTTCAGCCCCCACGGCCATCCCGTTGTCACGTTATGAGGTGTTCGGCGACCCCGCCGACGCAAAGGCAAAGTTCCTGGTCAACGTCAACTCAATCGACGAGAGCGCCGGAGCTTATGAGACCTGGGGAGACGACTGCAAGAGCGACCGCCTCTACCAAATGGCCCACCTCGCCGAGCAAGACAGCGGCAGCGCCTTCACGGTGGCGGGCATTCACTTCTTCAAGAACTACAGGGAGTTCCTGCTGCCGGCGGACTGCAGAGAGCGAAACATCGACCGCCTCAGACTCGAGCTTGCGGACGAGGCCGGGCCGGCCGTGGTGGGCGGCGATTTCAACCGGCGGGCAACGACGATCGAAAGAGAGTGCGACCCGACGGAAGCGAGCACAACCCTTCCATGGTGGAACAGCATGACCGCCCCAGGCATCGACGGCTCGTACTCGGACGCGGTCCGTACGTGGCATCAATCATCCGGGCTGAGCCTCGCCGACGAGTGGTCGCATGAGGGTCGCAATCAGACCCTGTTGTGCGAGGGGACAACTACCTACCGGCGAAGCCGAATTGACTATCTCTTCGTCAACGAAGAGGCTGAAATCCTCGAAGCTCATTCCGATCATCCCGGATGGGCGGGCCCCACGCCGGGCACAGTCGTCTGCGACCCCTTGCACCCTTACTGCAAGTATTCCGATCACCGCTTTGTCTGGGCGAGGGTGGCCATCCCCCCGCCGCCCCAGGAGTAACCGGCCGTGGTCAACAATGTCGTTGGCACCCGCAGGGCGCGATAGATAGACTCACGGCGATAAGGGGGCGCAAGGGGGAAGTGCGTGCATAGGAAGGGCTCGGCAATCCGGTACGGGACAGCATTCCAGGACGGGCGCGGGACCAGCGCTTGGCCCTCATGCTCCGTTTCCGCCTGCAAGATCACTAGCCTGGGAGGCGATCGATGACTAAGACGTGGCGCAAGCTGAGCTTCATGCTCGTAGCGGCCCTGCTGGTTGGCGCGTGTGGCACTGGGGGCGAGGAGTCCGCCGACGGTGGCGAGACAGACGGCGGCGGAGGGCAAGAGACGGTCAAGGCGGCCTGGATCTATCCCAGTCCCCGCAACGACGGTGGTTGGTCCACAGCTCACGACCAGGGGCGGCTGGCGGTCGAAGAGAAGTTCGGCGATCAGGTCGAGACCACCTTCATCGAGAGCGTGTCGGAGGAACCGGGGGCCGCCACCCGCGCCATCGAGGGGCTTGCGCGCAAGGGATACGACATCATCTTCACCGCATCCTTTGGCTTCATGGACCCGACTCTGGAGGTCGCGAAGAAATATCCCGACATCTACTTCGAGCACTGCTCTGGATTCAAGACCGCCGATAACATGTCCAACTACTTCGGCGCCATGGAAGAAGCCAAGTACCTATCGGGCATAGCCGCGGCGGACGCCACCCAGAACGGTCTGATGGGCAAGGTTGTCTCGTTCCCGATTCCGGAGATCGTGCGGCTCACCAACGCCTTCCTGCTCGGAGCTCAGTCGGTCAACCCCGATGTGCGGATGAAAACCCTGTTCACGAACTCCTTCTTCGACCCTCCTGCGGAAAAGGCTGCGGCGGAAAGCCTCATCGATGCCGGAGCGGACGTCTTGACCCAGGATGTCGACAGCCCTGCGACTGGGCAAGTCGCCGAGCCCGCCGGGGCCAAGTGGGTCGGCTATAACTCCGACGCCTCGGAGGTCGCGCCCGACGCGTGGCTGACCGCCCCGATCTGGAACTGGGCCATCTACTACGAAGACAGGATCCAGGCAGTGCTCGACGGCAGCTGGGAGAGCCAGAGCTATTACGGTGACCTCTCCGACGGAATCGTGGGACTGGCCCCCTTTGGTGACTCGGTCTCGCAAGAGACGATCGACAAGATCAAGGAAGTCGAAGAGCAGATCAAGAACGACGAGTTCGATGTCTTCGACGGACCGATCAAGGATCAGGCGGGCGAAATTGTCGTCCCTGAGGGCGAGACCCCCACCCTCGAAGAGCTCTTGTCCATGGACTACTTCGTGGAGGGAATGGAAGGAAAACTTCCGGCTTCATGATCCCGGTCGTCGAGCTCCGGGGAATCGTTAAACGATTCCCCGGAGTCGTCGCAAATCACAACGCCGACCTCGTGCTCGAGAATGGCGAGGTGCACGCTCTTCTCGGGGAGAACGGCGCCGGTAAGACAACGCTCATGAGCATTCTCGCGGGAATCTATCGTCCCGACGCGGGGACCATCCTCCTCGACGGCGGTCCGGTATCTTTTCGCACGCCCGGGCACGCGATCGAGGCCGGCATCGGGATGGTGCATCAGCACTTTCGCCTCGTCCAGCCGTTCACGGTCGCAGAGAACGTCCTGCTCGGAGCCGAGCGGCGCTTCGCCGCTTCGCGAAGCTCCACCGATCAACGCGTTTCGGAGCTAGGAGAGAGCTACGGGCTTAAAGTCGACCCCTCGGCGCGCGTCTGGCAGCTTTCCGCAGGAGAGCAGCAGCGCGTCGGGATACTCAAGGCGTTGTTCCGAGAAGCGCGCATCCTCATCCTCGATGAACCGACCGCGGTCCTCACTCCTCAAGAAGCTACGCGACTCTTCGAAACGCTTCGCAAGATGGCCGAAGAAGGACGCACGGTCGTGTTCATCAGCCACAAGCTGGACGAGGTCATGGCGGTCGCGGATCGAATCTCGGTGCTCAGGGGCGGAGAGAAGATCGCCAGCGTGACTCGCTCAGAGACTGACAAACGGGCCCTGGCCCGCCTGATGGTCGGCCACGACGTCTCCTCGAAAACTCAGCGCGCCGATTCCTCGGCCGCGGGCGTGTGCCTCGAAGTTCGGGGATTGGACGCGCTGGGAGATCGGGGGCTTCAAGTCCTTCATGGCATCGACTTAGAAGTGCGTCGGGGCGAGGTCCTTGGAGTGGCGGGCGTGTCGGGCAATGGGCAGCGCGAGCTCACCGAAGTGATCGCAGGCATCAGGCGGCCTTCCGCCGGCACCGTCGAGATGGAGGGCGTCGATCTCACCGACGTGTCTCCGGCGCAGCGCATCCGAAGCGGTCTTGCCTATGTTCCAGAAGATCGCTTAGGCATGGGGCTCGTGGGATCGATGGACTGCGTCTCAAACGTCATGCTCAAGCTTTCGGGGGACAGGCGGTTCACGCGCGGTCCCTTCGTGAATTCGGGGGCCGCCGAGAAGCTCACACACAGGTTGGTCGACGCCTTCGACGTCAAGACGCCATCGATCAATGCGCCCGTACGACTCATGAGCGGAGGCAACATCCAGAAGCTGCTGCTCGCGCGCGAGCTGTCGTCTGAGCCCAAGCTCCTGGTGGCATCGCAGCCCACGGCCGGCCTCGATGTCGCCGCGGCCCAGGCCGTACACGACATCATTCTCGAAGAACGCGCCAAGGGAGTCGGGATCCTGTTGATCAGCGAGGATCTCGACGAGCTCCTTTCGCTCTCAGACCGAATCCTCGTGATGTATGAGGGCAACGTGATGGGGACGATCGACGGAGACGACGCCGGGCGCGAGAAGATAGGTCTGATGATGGCAGGGACGCACACGGATATGGAAGCCGCTTCCTGATGTCCCGGGCCTCTGCGCCCATCCGGCCACGGCTTGTGAAGCGCCTGGTCCCCTCCCGGTCGATGCGGATCGGAGTGCGCGCCGGCGCGGTCGTGTGCGCTTTCATCCTTGCAGCGATATTTCTTCTGCTCACTGGACGTTCCGTTGGAACGATCTTCGGGGCGATGTGGGACGGGTCTTTCGGAAGTCCCTACGGGCAAGCACAAACCATCCTCGCCGCTATTCCACTCATCTTCACGGGTCTCGCGGTCGCCATCGCATTCCGAATGCGGTTATGGAACATCGGAGCGGAAGGACAATTCTATCTCGGAGCGTTTGGAGCTACGGCCGTCGCCTATGCCATTCCCACTGCGCCGGCCTTTATCCTGTTGCCGCTCATGATCTTGGGGGGCATGGTGGGAGGGGGAGCCTGGGCCTTCGTGCCCGGAATCCTCCGAGCCCGTTTGGGAGTGAACGAGATCGTCCCCTCCCTGCTCCTCAACTACGTGGGCATCCTGCTGGTCGACTATATGGTGCACGGGCCCTGGTCGGACCCCCAGTCCTTCGGCTTTCCGCTCGGCAAACCGTTCTCGGACTCGGCCACTCTACCGACGCTGGGAGACACAGCGGTTCACGCTGGAGCGATCGTTGCGATCCTTGCCGCGCTCGCCATCTCTTTAGTCCTGAGCCGCACCGTGTGGGGGTATCGAGTGCGCGTGATCGGCGAGAACGCTCGCGCTGCCAATTACGCGGGCTTCTCGATAGCGCGCAACGTCGTCGCCATCATGTTGCTCTCCGGAGCTTTGGCAGGCGTTGGGGGCATGGTCGAGGTCAGCGGTGTCGTGCACAAGATCCAGGCCAACATTTCGCCCGGCTTCGGTTACACGGGCATCATCGTCGCTACTCTCGCCCGCTTCTCCCCCCTGGCAGTCGTCCCAATCGCACTGCTGTTCGGCGCATTGATCGTGGCAGGCAACGAGCTGCAAACCGTGGGCCTTCCCTCCGACATCGTGCTCATGCTCCAAGCCGTGATCCTGCTTTTCGCGCTCGCCGGTGAGCTGTTCGTTCAATACCGGGTCCAGTGGCGACCCGGTAGCTCTTCGTCGGCCGCGCCGGCTATTCCGTCCGAGCCCGAGCGGCAGGCGGCTGCATCCGCCTCTCCGTCGATCGAGGCCGGATGACGCCCGATCTCGTGCTGACGATCTTCATCGCCGGTATCGCGGCGGGAACCACATTGGTGTTTGCGGCCGTGGGAGAGATCATCACCGAGCGCTCCGGGGTTCTCAATCTGGGAGTAGAGGGAATGATGCTCGTCGGCGCAGTCACCGGCTTTCTCGTCAACAATCAAATCGGACAACCGTGGATTGGGGCCATTGCGGGCGTGCTCGCCGGAGCCGCCATGGGGCTCGTACATGCCGTCTTCGTCGTCGGCTTCAAAACCAATCAGGTCGTCACCGGACTAGCACTTGTAATCTTTGGTAACGGCCTTTCCGGGTACCTCGGCACTTCCGTGGTCGGGGAACCGCCGCCCGCAACCTTCGACCCCATTGCGCTTCCGCTTCTCTCCTCCATTCCCGTCCTCGGCCGCATCCTGTTCAACCAGGACGCGCTCGTGTACGCCGGCTACATACTGGTTGCCGGCGCATGGTGGTTCGTGTTCCGAACTCGCCCCGGACTCAACCTGCGCAGCGTCGGTGAGTCACCCGAAACCGCCGACGCAGTCGGGATCTCGGTTGTGAAGACGCGCTATCTCGCAGTCATGTGTGGAGGCGGGTTTGCGGGGCTCGGCGGCGCGTACCTGTCCTTGGCACAGGCCCCCAGCTGGGTGCCGAACCTGACTGCCGGCCGAGGCTGGATAGCGATCGCGCTCGTGATCTTCGCGACGTGGAATCCACTGCGAGCCGCTCTCGGCGGCTACCTGTTCGGGTGCGTAGAAGCCCTGAGCTTTCGCTTACAGGCCGTAGGCGTCGACATCCCGGTCTTCTTTGTGTCGATGCTCCCCTATCTCTTTACGATCGCCGTCCTAGTAGTCATCTCACGAGGCAATCTGACGAGGCGGCTCGCCGCCCCCGCGGCCCTCGGGAATTCCTTCGCGCGAGAAGAGCGTTGACCGGACGAAGAACCCACCTGCGCAACGGAGTCGTCCTGCCTCTCGATGGCGCCAAGACCTTCTACGACCCCGGGTCGGTGCTATTCGAGGACACTTCGATCATCGCAATCGGAGACGTGGAGGATATCGACGCGCTGGCCGGCGACGCCGAGGTAATCGATGCGACCGGCCATGCGGTGCTACCGGGATTGCACAATTGTCATCTTCACTCGGGCTTGCTCAGAGGTACGGCCGAGTCGAAGTCGCTGTGGGACTGGCTGAAGTCCTACGTCGACCCCGCGCACAAGGCCTTGACTCCCGAGATCGCAGAGGCTGCCTCGCTGCTGGCCTACACGGAGGGGCTGCGCAGCGGCACCACCTCAGTGCTCGACATGTGGCGTTTCATGGAGGGCTCTGCGCGCGCCGCCGAGGAGCTGGGCATCCGGGCGACCCTCGCCCCCTACGTCGCCGATGAAGAGGGATATGACTATTTCGAATCGTTGGAGTCAAACCGAAAGCTCCTCGAGTCTCATACCAGCGAGCCCGGCGGACGAGTGCGCGCGTGGGTCGGGCTCGAGCACCTCTTCTATTGCACTCCGGGGGCCTTTCGCGGAGCAGTCTCCCTGGCCGAGGAATTCGACACCGGCATCCACACGCACTCGTCGGAGACGATCTGGGAGGTCCAGGAATCGCTTCGCCGTTTCGGACGCCGGCCCATCGAGGAATTCTTCAACCGCGGGATCCTCGGCCCCCGCACGGTGGTCGCCCATTGCGTGTGGCTGGACGACCGCGAGATCGCCCTGCTCGCGGAAACCGGCACAAGCGCGTCGCATTGCCCTTGTTCGAACATGAAGTTGTCATCGGGCCCCGCACGCGTCGCCGACATGCGCGCCGCGGGCATCGCCGTTGGCCTCGGCACCGACGGCGAGAAGGAAAACAACAATCTGGACATGATCGAGG
Source organism: Actinomycetota bacterium (assembly GCA_013695055.1). Classification (GTDB taxonomy): domain Bacteria; phylum Actinomycetota; class CADDZG01; order CADDZG01; family WHSQ01; genus JACDBF01. The sequence continues at coordinate 916 of JACDBF010000026.1, read as the reverse complement.
AGATGAAGTTCGCCTCGTTATTGCAGAAAGTCTCCACTCTCGATCCCATGAGCGGCGACCCATGGGACATCCTCGCCATGGCGACTCTCGAAGGGGCGCGCGTCCTGGGCCTCGACGAGATCACGGGCTCCTTGGAACCTGGTAAACGAGCCGACATCGTGACGGTTGACCTACGCGCGCTGCACATGACCCCCGTCATGCACGGCGGCGATTTCAATGTCGCCGCGCATCTCGTCTTCTCCGCGACCGGACGTGACGTCGACCACGTCTGGGTTGACGGAGAACTCCTGGTCGAGGGCGGGCGGGTGTTGCCGGTCGATGTCGAAGCCGTTCGTCTTCAAGCACAAGCCGCGGCCGAGGAGCTGTTCGCCCGCCGAGCAGCGCTGCCCGAGTAATTCGGGCCCCAAAACGAAGTCGGCGAATACGAAGGGCCGGGCTTTACATCGTTTCTTCCGTTCGCCCAGAATCCAATTCTTGATGCGATTAGCCGGGAGCGGAGCGGGGGCGGCCCTCGTTCATCCGGGACTGGATCTCGACCTTGACGTGCACCGCCTCGGCCCCTGCCTCAACATGGGGTTCTACAGAGCCCTCGGCGATCGGGTGGATCGTGAACTCCGCAACGAGCTCTGCGCGTGACACGGGCATGAGAGATTCTCCTTAGCTTTCGAGATGCGAACGTCCTGGCAGTTGGGCGAAGTTGTGTGCGTGGAGCTGAGCCTGATGCACTTCCCTAGCTAGCCGATCTCAAGAGGCACGATTTCGAAAGCGTCCACGTCGATCAAACCCCGGTCGGTGATCTTGAGCGCAGGTATGACCGACAGCGCGAGAAAGCTCAAGGACATGAATGGTGACTCGATAGTCACCCCCAGCGTGCCGAGGAGCTCGAGCACGCGGTCCATGTCGCGAAGGACCTGCT
>JACDBF010000426.1 GCA_013695055.1 Actinomycetota bacterium | reverse complement strand
GCGCCGGCCTGGGGGTCACGGCAACCTGTGAATAGGAGTAGTGGCGACCCGAGAAGTCGAATCGGTCACCACTCCACGCGGCTCGAAGCACCTCGACGATCTCGCTCATCCGCCGGGTGCGCGATGCGATGTCGAGTCCGAAGGCCCGGAACTCCTCCTCGCGCCAGCCGATGCCCAGCCCGCAGATCGTGCGGCCGCCCGAGATCTGATCGACGACGGCGAAGTCCTCGGCGAGCCTCAGGGGATCGTGAAAGGGGGCGAGGATGACTCCGGTCCCAAGCTCGATGCGTGTGGTGACCGCGGCCATGGCGGCCATCATCGGAAGGAGCGAGGGCAGATAGCCGTCGGCCGAGCCGTGGTGCTCGGAGACCCAGGCGGCATCCAAGCCGGCTGCCTCGGTGAGCCTGGCCAGCTCCAAGACCCCCGCGTAGTCGTCCTGGAATGTGCGATCCCCGCCCGCGGGAACCTGGCCCGTGAACAACCCGACGCCGAGCTTGAGAGCCATGACCGAACAATCTAGCCGCGCGCGGCACCGTTCCGGCGAAGGCGCCACCCGTCATGCGTGACTCAGAGGGCGGCCGAGGTTAGCCTGGCTCGATGTCGAAGAAGCTTGTTGTGGTCGTGACGGCGCTGGTCGCGTGCGTCGCCCTGGCCCCCGAGGGCTCCGCCCGCGGCTACAGGAGCGCGACGCGCTGGCTGGGTCACGGGGTGGGCCTCACGAGCATCGTCGACCCGAGCGGGCCCTACCGCATCAAGGTTCTCTCGGTGAAGCTCGACCGGAAGTCGACCATCGACGTCGCCCTCTCCAACAACGTGCTGCCCGATTTCGAGACCACATCGTCGATGGCCCGGCGTCACGGCGCCCTGGCGGCCATAAACGGCGACTACGCCCAGCCCGACGGCCGCCCGGTGTACGGCTTCGCCGAGGACGGCTGGCTGGCTCAGACTCCATCGGGCTGGGGCCGCAACTTCGCGCTCGATCAGACCGAGACGGCTGCTTTCGTCGGCCACGGCAAGCTTCACGTCACCGCGACGTATGCGGAAACGGGCCTCGACCATGCCGTCGACCGCGTGAACGCAGGGCCTCCGTCGAGCGCCGAGATCGCCGCGTACACGCGCGCCGGAGGCCTGCTGGAACGACCGCCGCTCAACGCCTGCGCCGCCCGGCTGAGGCCTCTGGCGGTTCCGGCGGCCTCGGCCGTCGACGGCGTCGACTTGCTGGCGCAGGTCGAGAAGAGCCGCTGCTCGGCTACGGGCATGCGCTTGCGCGGGGGGATCGTCCTGGCTACTCCCGCGGTCGGCAAGCGGGCCCCCGAGCTCACCGAGCTGGTGGCCGGTCAGCAGGTCGGCTTCCGGTGGACCTTCGGATGGCCGGGCGTCATGGATGCGATCGGCGGAAACCCGAACTTGGTCGAGAACGGCGGCATCGTCGTCGGCGCCTCGTCCGTGCCCTTCTACCGCCGGCATCCCCGCACGGGGGTGGGCGTTACCGCCGACGGGCGCGCGCTCCTCGTGACCGTCGACGGGCGGCACGCGGGTTACAGCGTGGGCATGACGCCTAGGCGCTTCGGCCGGCTATTCGTCTCGCTGGGGGCCGAGTGGGCCATAAACCTGGACGGCGGAGGCTCGACCACGATGTACGCGGAAGGAAAGATCAGGAATCGCCCCTCGGACGGGAGCGAGCGGGCGGTGTCATCGGCCCTGCTGGTCTTGCCCGGGCCCGACCAACCGCCGCCGTTCAGCCCTCCGAGGCGCGCCGGGGGGAGCGGATCCGGCGATGCGGCGCGGGCGCTCGTGACCGATCCCGCGTCCACCGGGGGCCTGGCGGATGCCCTCGCCGCCGACGGCCGCCTGCCCGAAACGCTCCGCTCAGTGGCCGGCGCTTTTGACAGGGCCGAGCGCTGACCGCACCCCGTCAGGATCACTTGGCGTCGCCCCGGCCCGCGAGTCCCGGGTATTCGCGTCCTCCCGGGGGAAAGCGCAGCGACAACCGCCACGCATCTTCCTTTCTGAAGCGGTCTCGATAGTCGTACATGCCCAGCCGGCGCCCCTGTCCCCGGCCCGCGCGCAGCCACACCGATGGGGACCGGGCCTGGCGGTCGGCCTCTATGACGTGATCGAGGGCGCGCTCGAGCGCGATGCATTCCTTGGGGGTCGGGTTGCCGGAGACGGCGATTAGCTCGACGTGCTTGCGCCGCGGATCGTCGATCACAGTGGCACGTTCCCGTGCTTGCGCTGGGGAATGGTCTCGCGCTTTGAGCGCAGCATCTCGAGCGCTTGCACGAGGCGCTTGCGCGTGTCTTGAGGCTCGATGATGTCGTCGACGTAACCGCGTTCCGCCGCGAGATAGGGGTTCGAGAACTTCTCTTGGTAGTCGGCAATGAGGTCGGCGCGTTCTCCCTCGGGGTCGTCGGCCGACGCAATGGTGCGGCGGTGTATCACGTTCACTGCTCCTTCGGCTCCCATGACCGCGATCTCCGCCGTTGGCCACGCGAACGAGACGTCCGCGCGAATGTGCTTGGAGTTCATGACCAAGTAGGCGCCGCCGTAGGCCTTGCGCGTGATAACGGTCATGCGAGGGACCGTGGCTTCGGTGAACGCGTACAACAGCTTCGCGCCGTGCCGGATTATGCCGTTGTACTCCTGCTCGGTTCCCGGCAAGAAGCCGGGTACGTCCACGAAGGTGACGAGCGGGATATTGAAGGCGTCGCAGAAACGCACGAAGCGAGCCGCTTTGGTCGACGACGTGATGTCGAGCGTTCCGGCAAGAACCTGAGGCTGGTTGGCGACGACGCCCACGCTGTGCCCGGCGAGACGCGCAAAGCCGCAGATGATGTTGGCGGCCCAGTGCTGGTGCACCTCGAAGAACTCCCCGTCGTCGAAGACGCAGCCGATGATCTGGTGCATGTCGTAAGGCTTGTTGGGCGACGAAGGAATGAGATCCAAGAGCTCATCGCACGCTCGCATTGGATCGTCGGTCGGCGGAAAGAACGGCGGCGACTCGAAGTTGTTCGACGGCAGAAACGACAGCAGGTAACGAACCTGGTCGAGACAATCTTCGTCGTTGCTCGCCACGAAGTGAGCCACTCCCGATTTCGATGCGTGCGTCATGGCCCCGCCGAGCTCCTCGTGTGTGACCGTTTCGCCGGTGACCGCCTTGATCACGTCCGGCCCGGTGATGAACATGTAGGAGGTCTCGCTCACCATGAATGTGAAGTCCGTCAATGCGGGCGAATAAACCACGCCGCCCGCGCAGGGTCCCATGATCGCCGAGATCTGCGGCGTCACTCCCGATGAGCGAACGTTTCTATCGAAGATGTAGCCGTAGCCGGCAAGCGATACCGGGCCCTCTTGGATGCGGGCGCCGCCCGAATCGTTGAGCCCGATGACGGGTGCGCCGGTCTCGAGCGCGAGGTCCATGATCTTGCAGATCTTCTCGGCCATGACCTCTCCCAGAGAGCCTCCAAAGACGGTGAAGTCCTGGGCGAACACGAAAACCTTTCGGCCGTCGATCAAGCCCCATCCCGTGATGACTGCGTCGGAATAGGGCCGGCGCTCCTCGATGCCGAAGCCGTGGCTGCGATGGCGCATGAGCATGTCGGTCTCGACGAACGTGCCGGGGTCCAAGAGCGCGTCGATGCGCTCGCGCGCGGTGAGCTTGCCGCCCTCGTGCTGCCTCGCGACCGCTTTCTCGCCGCCGGCTCGCCGAGCCTGGTCCTTGCGAGCGCGCAGCGCCTCGACGCGCTCCTCTACCGAAGTGGTCGGACGGGGTGCACGCTCGCTCGCCATAGGCCTCGGAGTGTACCGGCAGCGCCGTGCGGTCAAACGGGCCGGAAGACGCTGTCTCCGCCGCCGAGCCCGCCCGCGAGAGAGCGCGGCTCGATCTCCACCACTCCTGTGCGCGCGGTCACCGTCCCGATACGCGCCGCCCGGTGTCCCGAGGCTGAGAGATTGTCCACGGTCTCAGCACCGTCGTCTGCGGAGACGACGATGACCAGGCCGATGCCCATGTTGAAGACCCTGAACATCTCGGCGTCGTCTACGTCTCCCGCCCGCTGGATCAGATCGAAGATCGGCGGGATGGGAAGCAGCTCCTCGAGCGCGTAGCCGGCTGGCGCCTCGAGCCGGCAGAGGTTGGCGAGCCCGTCGCCGGTGATGTGGACGATGCCCTTGGTCGCGATGCCCCGGTCCCACAATCCGGTCACTGCCGAGACATAGAGGAGCGTGGGCTCGAGCAGCTCCTCTCCGAGAGTTCGGCCGATCTCGGCCACCTCATCTTCGAGGCGCAAGCCCGCGCGTCCCAGCAGCGCGCGCCGGGCGAGAGTGAAGCCGTTCGAGTGGAGGCCGGAGGAAGCGACGCCGATGAGGGCGTCTCCGGGCGCGACCTCGGTCCCCAGCAGCAGCTCTGAGGGGCGAAGCGTTCCCACGCACGTGCCGACGAGGTCGAAGGCTCGCTCGTCTCCCGGCCCGCCTGCATTGGAGCCGATCACTTCTGGAAGCTGGGCCAGCTCGCCTCCCGGAATGGAGATGCCGGCCTCCTTGGCGGCGCGCCCAAGGCCCTCGAGCACCCCGTCAAGGCGCGCCGGATCGAGCGTGTTCACGCCGAGGTAGTCGACCAACGCGATGGGCCGGGCCCCCACACACACAAGGTCGTTGGCATTCATGGCGACGCAGTCGAAGCCGATCGTCGCGTAGGAGTCGAGCGCCGAGGCGATCATGGTCTTGGTGCCGACGCCGTCGGTGCACAAGGCGATCGCCAGGTCGGGCGCGACCTGCAGAACGCTCGCGAAGTGACCGAAGCGGGTGAGCACCCGGGCTGTGTGAGCGAACCCGAGGGTGGGCTCGAGATGGCGCTTGACGGCCGTCAGCGCGTCGCCCTGGGTCCTCACTCCAGCGTCTTCGTAGTCGCGCCCTCGGCTCATCGCCTCACGCTATCGCGCCGCACAGCGCGCTCCTTGGAGCTCAGCCGGCGGGCTCGACCGCCCGGATCTCGGGGGCGGCGGCCCGGCGGGCAGGTAAGCGAAGGGCCAATAGGAACGCGACCGCGGCCGGGAGCGCGCCGACGATATAGGCGAGGCCGAAGGAGCTCTCTGCGATGAAGCCGATGACGGTCGGCGACAAGAGGTAGCCGAGGTCTCCCGCCATCTGGTTGACGCCCACGGCCGCGCCCGATCCCTCGCGAGGGACCGCATCTGCGAGCAGGCCCCCGGCCGCGGCGCTGCTCGCTGCGACTCCGGCTCCCGTGGCCATCATGAGAGCGTAGAACGCCCACGGCACGCCTTCGATCTGGCCGAAGAGCGCCACCGCGACCGCCAGCACCGCGAGCGAAGGAGCCAGCACCGCGCGCCGCCCGTAGCGGTCCGCCCCCCGGCCCGCGAACTGCAGGGAGGCGAGCTCGCCTACCGACAGCAGCGTCAGCGCCAGCCCCACTTGGGTTCCCGAGAAGCTGAGGCGGTCCTTGGCGAAGACGACGCCGACGATCTGGGCCGGGCCCGAGATGGTCCACCATCCGACGAGCGTGGCTCCCAAGGCGACGACATACCGCTTGTCCTTGAAAAGGGGACGGGCGGTCTTGAGCGCCTGCAGGGGAGACTTCTTGGCCGTAGCGCCTCGTTCCGGCTCGCCGGACATGACCGACCACGCGATGGCCGCTGCGAGCAACAGGCCGGTCGCGTAGATGTGGAAGGGGGCGGCGAGGCTCAGGCGGTCGCCGAGGATGCCTCCGAGCACGGGCCCGAGCCCTACGCCGACTAGAAAAGAGGAGCGAAAGGCGCCGGTTGCCCGACCCATTGCGCCGGGCTCGATGATTCGTAGTATCCGATTCATCAGCCCCGCGATGAACAGGGCCGAGCCCGCCCCTCCGAAGCCGCGCGCGAGCACGAGCTGTAAGAACGTCTGAGAGAACCCGGCCGCATACGACGACGCCGACACGATCAGTATGCCGGTCATGGTCGTGGTGCGTTCGCCGAAGCGGTCGACGGCGAGGCCCCCGACTATCCCGAAGGAGAACCGGGTGAGACCGAAGACCAGTTGAATGAGACCCACCGCTCCCAAGCTCACGCCGAAGGACAGGGCGAAGTCGGGCAGCACGGGAATGACCATCCCGAAGCCGAGCGCGACGGTGATCGAGATGGCGAGCAGCTTGCGGAACTCGGGCCGCCGAAATGGCGAGGGCGCCTGTCCGCCGCCCCCCTCGACGGGCGCTCGGCTGGTCACCGCTTCTTCTCCACCAGCTCGACGAGCACGCCGTGCGAGCTTTCAGGATGGACGAAGGCGATGGAGTGTCCTCCGCCGCCCGGGCGCGGCCGCTCGTCGATCAATCGCACGCCGCGCGCCTTCAGCTCCCCGAGCGTCGCCTCCAGATCGTCGACGGCGTATGCGATGTGATGGAGGCCCTCGCCGCGCTGTTCCAAGAAGCGACCGATCGCCGTGTCGGGCCCGGTCGGCGCAATGAGCTGCAAGCTTGCAGCCCCCACAGGAATTGTCGCTTCCTCGACGCCCTGATCGGCGACCACCTCGCGACGGGTGGGGCTAAGCCCCCACAGTGAAGAGAGATCGGAGACCGCCTTGTCGAGATCGACAACCGCGACTGCAACGTGTTCGAGCTCCAGGGAAGGCATCGCCGGATCCTACGGGGCGCGCTTCAGGCTATCGGCAGCGCGTTCCCCAACTCGGGAATCCTGCTCGCCCAGGCCGAGAGCCACCCGTCGATGCTCTCCGGCGGCATCGGCCGGCTGAGGTAGTAGCCCTGCGCGATGTCGCATCCGAAGCGCGCCAAGCTGTCCCATGTCGTTTGATCTTCGACGCCTTCGGCGACGGTCTCCAGACCGAGGTTTCGGCCCAGGTCGACGATGGACTGCACGATCACCTCATCGTTGTCGTCGTTCTTCATGCCCATCACGAATGACCTGTCGATCTTGAGAGTGTTGACGGGCAAACGTCTCAAATAGGCGAATGACGAGTAGCCGGTTCCGAAGTCGTCGATGGACAAGCTAAGCCGCATGGCGCTCAACTTGGTGAGCACTCTGAGAGCGCGCACCGGGTCCGACATGATGCTGCTTTCCGTGAGCTCGAGCTTGAGCCAGGGAGCCGGGACATGCCATTTGGCGAGCAGTGCCTCGACTTCCTGTGGAAAATGCACGTCGAGCAGGCTTTGCGCCGACAGGTTCACCGATACGAAGAGCCCCCGACCGCTCTCGTGCCATTGCCTGCATTGCGCAAGGGCCGCGTCTAGCACGTAGGCGGTCAACGGCCTGATCAGACCGGTGTGCTCGGCCAGGGGGATGAACTGGTCGGGGAAAATGAGGCCGTGCTCGGGATGACGCCACCGAACGAGCGCCTCCATCCCTCTAATGTGACCGTTTTGCGCACTGGCCATCGGCTGGTAATGGAGCTCCAGCTCTCGGTGGTCGATGGCACGCCGAAGCTCGGCCACGAGGGTGAGGCGGGCCGGATCGTAGTGATCGTGCTCGGTGGCGTACATCTCGCAGCCGGCCCGTCTTTCCTTGGCCGCATACATGGCGACGTCGGCTCTCTGAAAGAGGGTGTCGGCATCGAGGCCGTTCTGGTCTCGCTCGAGAGGTTGGAGCTACTGCTCGGGCAGTGAGAAATAGTCAGGAGTTGTGGAATGGAACTTTGATCACGCGGCGTCCTTCTCGTCTTGATCTGCCTCCACCAACTTGCCGCTCTTGAACTTCGCGCCCGCCCGGACGAGCGCGACGAGCTCGTG
>JACDBF010000418.1 GCA_013695055.1 Actinomycetota bacterium | reverse complement strand
CTGCTGGTCTCTGTCGCAAGAGATGAAGTTGTAGCCCACGGTCCCTCCCATCGTTTGGCCGTGGTGCCATTGTCTAGAAGTCAGCGCGAGAACGCGAGCCTTTCAGGGGGTTTTCGCGACAGCCTCTCACACGCCCTTTTATCACCGTTGCCGCTCGATGCTCGCCACTTCTTCGCGGCGTCCGCGCGGCATATGCGGGGCAGAATCTCCCGCCAGCTCATCCACGCGGCGCGCCAGGTCCTCTCCCACCGAGCTGAACAAGTGTGCATAGCGGTCGAGCGTCATCACGATGGAGGCGTGGCCGAGCATGTCCTGGATGAGCTTGGGGTGCGCGCCCGCGCTGATGGCGATGGCCGCCGCCGAATGGCGAAGGTCATGAACGCGGGGGAGAGGATTAGCGATGCCGGCCCTTCCAAGGGCGGGTTGCCACACGCGCGTCCGGAACAGAGACCGCCGTACGGCGCCACCCTCCGGAGCGGTGAAGAGGAAGCTATCGGGCGAACTGGGAAACTCGCTCAGGTGAGCGCTCAGAGCCTCGCGCACGAAGTTGGGCAGGGCTACGGCGCGCGCGCCGGCCTTGGTCTTGGGGCGACCGAGCAGGAGCTCTCCCCGAACCTCGGCGAAGGCGCGACGGATGCGGACCTCCGAGCGCAGGAGATCGAGGTCGCTGACGGCTAGAGCGGTCGCTTCCCCGATGCGGAGCCCACAGAAGCCCAAGAGGATGATGAGTGCCCGATAGCGGGGCTGGACCTCGAGGGCGATGGCATGAACCTCTTGGGGCGAGAGGAAGCGCATCTCTTCTCGCGGTGGGCGCGGGGCCTTGACGCCGGCGGCCGGGTTACGGGCCACGAGCCCGGCGTCACAAGCGGCCTGCAGGACGCGTCGCAGAACTCTATGGGCGGCGTTCGCCGTGGAGGGTCCGACGCCCGCGGCTTGGAGGCCCTGAAGCCATTCCTCAATATCAAGTCGAGTGATAGAACCCAGTCGCGCGCGCCCTAGCTGCGGGAGAATGTGCACTCGCGCCAGGGCTTCGTAAGTCGCTTGGGTCGAAGGGCGCAAGTTGCGAGCCGAAGTCTGAAAGCGAGGCCAGAAGTCCTCGAGCGTCGCCCGCCCCAAGGTCGGGTCCACGTAATCGCCGCGTGCCATAGCGGTTGTCTGAGCGGCGAGCCAGCGGGTCGCGTCTGCCTTGCGGTCGAAGGACTGGCCTCGCTTGCGGCCGTGAGGGTCGCGGTATTCAGCGCGCCAGCGGCCGCTGGGAAGGCGCAGAGTCCAAGCCATCAGATAGAGACGACCGGGTATTCGTACCCTGATTGAGTTGTTAGGGGGAGGGACCCACCCCTACCCCCAGGGGGAGCCGCACCCTCTCTGCCAGCATGAGGTGAGACACTTCTCCGCTTGAGAATACTGAGCAAGCAGGGCGCGGAAGGAGCACCGGCTTCATGGCCATCACCCTGACAGGAACGGCATCGCGGGTACATCCTGATGGGATGTCACTGGACCCGGAAGTCTCAGAGAAAGCGCAGCGCCGTCGCTACAGCACCGCCTACAAGCTGCGGATCCTCGAGGAGGCCGACCGGGCCACAGAGCCCGGCCAAATCGGCGCCCTGCTGCGCCGCGAGGGCCTCTATTCGTCCCTGCTCGCGTCATGGCGTCAGCAACGCCGCGACGGAACGCTTGCGGGCCACGCACGCGGCCGTAAGGGCAAGGATCAGCGCGACACAAAGATCGAGGAGCTCGAGAGAGACAACGCCCGCCTGGCCAAGAAGCTCGATCAGGCCGAGACCATCATCTCGGTCCAAAAAAAACTCTCGCGGCTGCTGGGGATCGAGCAGACGACCGACACCGACACCGAGAGTTGATGATGACCGCGGTGGGTGAGCTGGAAGCCGTGATCGGCACGAAGCCGGCCTGCGACGTGCTCGGCGTCAAACGGGCCACGCTCTATCGCAGACGGAGCCCGCAACCGGCGAGACCCGCGACGCCGCGGCGACCGTCACCCCGGGCGCTGTCCGAACCGGAGCGCAAGCAGGTGCTCGATGTCTTGCACTCGGAGAGGTTCTGCGACACCGCCCCCGGCGAGGTGGTGGCGACCCTGCTCGACGAGGCCACCTACCTTGCCTCGGAGCGCACCATGTATCGCATCCTGGCGACGAAAGGCGAGTCGGGCGAGCGCCGCAACCAGCTCGTCCACCCCGCTCACAGACGCCCCGGGCTGCTCGCCACCGGGCCCAACCAGCTGTGGACGTGGGACATCAGCAAGCTGCTCGGCCCCGCCAAGTGGACCTACTACCTCTACGTGATCCTTGATGTCTTCTCCCGCTACGTGGTCGGCTGGATGATCGCCGATCGGGAGCTCGCAGCACTCGCCAAGCGCCTCATCGAGGAGACGATCGCGAAGCAGGGGGTCAACCCCAAGAAGCTCACGATCCACGCCGACCGGGGCAGCTCGATGACGTCCAAGCCGGTGGCGCTGCTGCTCGCCGATCTCGGTGTCACCAAGTCGCATTCGCGCCCCTACGTCTCCAACGACAACTGCTATTCGGAGTCGCAGTTCAAGACGCTCAAATACCGGCCCGGCTTCCCCGACCGTTTCGGCTCGATCCAAGACGCACGCGCCTTCTGCGTTCCGTTCTTCGATTGGTACAACCGGGCACACCGCCACAGCGGCATCGGGATGATGACGCCGGAAGCGATGCACTACGGGTGCGCCAAGGAGCTGCAGTCGCTACGTGCCGCTGTCCTGCGGGGCGCGTACGAACGCCATCCTGAGCGCTTCCCCCGCGGCGTGCCGCGGCCCTGGAAGCTACCGACCGCGGCCTGAATCAACCCACCTGAGATCCGCTCGACGACAAAGGAGGTGACTCACTAATTTCCCAAGGAAGGTGTCTCAAAGTTGTTGACAGGTTCCGCAGGCTATGTCTCCCGCCGCAGCGATCACTACTATTTCCTCGCTCTGCGCCATTGGCGTAACTGCCGCAGCGACGAGCAAGGCCAGGCTGATAGCCGCTAGTCGAAGGTTTCGTCGGTCATTCATG
>JACDBF010000412.1 GCA_013695055.1 Actinomycetota bacterium | reverse complement strand
TCGGTCCGGGAGTCTCCGATGAGCTCGATGACCGCATCGCCGGCCAGGTCGGCGGCGCGGTCGCCCGACGCGGCGCCGTCCTCGTATGCGGCGGCATGACGGGAGTCATGGAGGCGGCGTGCCGCGCCGCAAAACGCGAGGGCGGCACGACCATCGGCATCCTTCCTGGGTCCGAACGCACCGATGCAAACCCGTACGTCGATATCGCCATTGCGACGGGGATGGGCGAGATGCGAAACGCTCTCATCGTGCGGACGGCCGATGTCCTGGTGGCGGTGGGTGGGGCCTTCGGCACGCTGTCGGAGATAGCGTTGGCCCTGAAGACCGGCGTGCCGGTGGTCGGCATAGGGACGTGGGAGCTGGCCCGGCCCGGAAGCGGAGGGCCCGATCCCATCGTGCGCGCCGCCGACGCAGAGGAAGCGGTGGCTCTCGCTCTGGAGCGCGCTCGCCGCGTGTCGTAGGTAAGACCTAGGGCGCCCATCTCAGCCACTCGAAATGCATCCCATCGGGGTACAACCAGCCGCCGCCCCAGGTGAAGCCCCACTCTCTCATGATCTCGACGAGTCTCGCGTCTTGGTTCGCCTTCGCCCCGGGCGTGTTCTCCGAGCGGTTGACGTCGAAGGCGATGCCCCAGGAGTGGTGCGAGAGGCGCCCCTCGGGATCTCGCTCGATGAAGCGTGGCGCGTAGCAGCCGGCGAAGTCCTCTCGATCGATGAGATAGGAGAGCCCTTCAGAGGCCAGATCGCGCAGCGCCCCGCGTAGCTGGGGAAAGATTGCACGGTGACAGGTCACGTCCCCGGAAGACAGGGCGGGCAGGCGCGCGGTCTTGATGTTGGCCGTGCGCCAGACCGGGTCGACTTCGATAGCCCCCATGGTGGAGGAAGAGGGCCGCGCGGCGAACTCACCGAAAGTGTCCTTGATCAACAACTGAGGGAGGACCGAGTCGCCGTAACGCAGAAAAGGCTGCTCTCGCCCGCATCTGATTCGAACCGCCCGGCCGGGATCGAGCACCGGTTCGAGGGCGCGCCGCACCTTTCTTTGCGAGCAATTCCGCACCACCGCCAGCACGAAGCGGTCGGCGCGCGCCCAGTCCTTGGGTATCGGAGGACGCATCAGCGCTTCGTATCCGTTGGTCGACGCGTCGCTTATCACTCCGGAAACGCGCGCGCTGTGACTCTCTAGTCTTAGCTTCAGGCCTTCACCAGCACCTCGCAAGCGCGCCTCGGTTTCCGGTATGAGCACCTCACCCCGCTCGAGCGACAAGACGAGATCGCGCTCTCCGGGAGGGACGAGCTGGGCATACTCGCGCGGCTCGATGACCGCCATCTCGAAGGGGATCGACATGCCCTGTGGCGGCGCATCCAAGACAGAGCCATCTGGTGAACGCGACGACTCTATCCAGTCGAGCCCGGCGTAGACGCTCGTCGCTTCGATCGTTCCCGGCACGCGTTCGACGGCCTGCTCGGCCGCCGGGGGAAGCCCTCCCACGCTCCACGCGAGAAGCGCGGCGGGCCCGGACCGGGGAGTCTGCGAGCCGGCGCGGGGGGCAGATTTTTCAGGCTGCGGCTGATTGGACGGCGTCGGCATGGTGCCCCCCTGGGTGGCAAGCCCCAGCAGCCCTCCGACGATGGTCCCCACGAGCGCGGCCGCGGCATTGCCTCGTAGACGGGTCACGCGGCTCATCTCAGGCCGCGCCCGATGCGGAGCACGGTGGCGAGGTCGAGTGAGGGGGCCCTTATGGCGCGGTAGATGCTCCCGTCGAACCATTCCAGCTCGGCGCGGGCGCGCGACCACCGGCCGTCCCGCCCGATATCGACGGGCACGAGCTCCTCGGGCGCGGGCGGGAGCAGCGTTACCGAGGGAGACTGAGTGATGCGTATGCCGAACCCGTATTCCGCTTCGAGCCGTCGGTAGTAAGCGGTCAGCGTCCTGTTCGAGCGGCCGCCTTGGGATTGGAACGCGGCACTCAGCTCATAGCCGGCCGGGAGGTAAGAAGGGTCCGACGCGTAATCGATGCGCTCGAGCCCGCGCGCCGGCACTCGCATTATGACGAAGCCGTCCTCGTTATAAACCTCTGAAGGTATTGGCCGGCCGTCGACCGCGATCGAGCGCGCGACCGAAAGGAGCCGGGCCCGGGCGAGGTTGGACTCGAGATAGACGTGAGCATTCTTGCCGTAGAGGTCCACTCTTCGCTTGGAGGACACTCCGGCCGGCTCGTAGTAAGCGACGCTGTCCGCCGAGAGAAGAACCCGTTCCGCCGTCCGCCGGTACGCGAACGAATTACCTGAAGGCCTTTCCCTCACTACTTTGAGCCACGTCATTCCGTCCGCGTACGAGCGGATGGCCTGGCCCCCGCCCACAACGCCGGAGCGGTAATGGTCGAGGCCGGCGGAGAGCTCGGGCACCCACGAGGCTCCGGGGGGGAGGGCCTCGGCGGCAAAGCCCCCATCTCTCACGCTCCCCGTCACCGGCGCGCGAAAGACGCGCGCGTGTGGAGCCTCGGGCTTAGAGAAAGATGTCGCCTTCACCGAGAGCAGAGGCTCGCCGTGCGGTTGAGCGGGCGACCTGACCTCGAAGGCCAAAGGAAACCACGTGTCGCGGTCGATCCAGAGATCGACGCGGTCAAAGGGCCCGAAGTCCCGCCACGACCCTCCGGGCTGCAGGGAGGTGACGAGAGGAACCGCCTGCCGGTATGCGAGCTCGACGTGATAGGCGCTACGGCCTGCAATCTCCTCGAGGCCTAGCACCTTGAATCCGCTCGAGCTCGTGAGCGTCTCGAGGGGCAGGATTATGTCGGTGGGAACTCGGGCCGATCCGTCGAAGGGCTGCCTCCGGATAACCGTCCTTTGCTCCACTTCGAGCGGGAGCGCGCAAGAAGGAAGCGATTGCGACGGGCACGAGACCGGTTCCTTGATCCAGTAGCGACGCTCGTTCGCTATGAGCTCAACATCGTTCTCCGGCCACAAGCCGGGCCGGGGATAGAGAGTCTCGTCGGTGATGTCGAGACGGAACTTCTCGGGGGCCTCGAACCTCACCTCGGCGGAGAAGCGCCGGACGTCCACCTTGGGATTCCAGCCCCGCTCGGTTATCCGGTACGTGGCGCGATAAGAGGTGAGAGACCGCGCGGCTGCGCGCACGTGCGCGGCTATATCGTCCGCGGCCGCGATGTCCGGCGAAGGGTTCGTCCAAGGCAAGCCGATGCCGGCCACCAGCAAGGCCGCCGCCGCAGCAGCTATGGCCCCGATCTTCAGCTGCGTTCGCAAGACTGGCCCGCGCTCCCGAGCGACTCGTTCGAGTATGGGCCCGGACAGATCCGGTACGGATTCCGCGGGCTGGGCGCGCAGCGCCCGCCTCACCGCTTTCAATTCCCTTTCGTGGGCGCGACATTCCGCACAATTGCTCAAGTGCTCGTCGAGGGCCGCGCAAGCCGGGACGTCGAGCTCCTCGTCCAGGCGAGCGGAGATGTCCTCACGGATGTGCTCGCAGACGCGCTCAGCTCTCATTGGATTCCTGTTCCTCGTGAGCCAGCAACGCTCCGGCCAAGGTTGCGCGCGCCCGGTGGACTCTGCTCTTCACGGTCCCGACGGGGAGGCGCAGCATGGTTGCGACCTCGCGGTAGGAGGTTCCGAACATGTCGATCAGCACTACGGGCTCGCGCAACTCGAGCGGCAGGTCGGCGAGCGCTTCGCGCACTTCTATGCGCAGGCTGTGATCGCCGGAGATGAGCCTCACCTCGCCGCCCGCCCTCTCCGCGAGCTTGCGCCGCCGTCCGGCTTTCCGCACTTCGTCGAACGCGCAGTTCCTCGTGATGGTGAACAGCCACGTCGTGAACTTGGATTCCCCTCGGTAGCGCCTCAAGAAGCGAAAGGCGCGCACGAACGCCTCCTGAGTAACGTCGTCGGCCTCGCTTTCGTTGCGCAAGAGGTGGAAGGAGAGCCGCCAGACGTCCGCTTGGTAGCGGCGCACCAGATCCTCGAACGCGGCGAGGTCCCCGCTCCGCGCGGCCGCCACGATTTGTGGCTCGGGCTCCTGCACGGCCCCCTCCACCTAGGCGTTCAGAGACGCGTCTCTCCATGGTCCCATGTCACGTCCTAGAGACGCTCGCCGCCGGCGTGAAGTTCGGCCTCCGCCTGCTGAATCGACTCAGACGGCCGGGCTGCGATGCTTGGGGGCATGGCTTACGTAGGCAATCTGACCTGCCGGGACTGCGGGCTCACGTTCACCTCCAACTGGGGGTCCTACGCGAGGGCGGATGAGTATCGTTGTGAGCGCGACCATGTTCTTTACGCCGACCCCCATTCGGGCGCGCTGACTACACCTGAGGGCCGACTCGAGGAGTCACCGACGCTGGTCGAGATACGGGGCCTGTGCCCGTGGTGCTCGACCGAGCTTGCCACCGGGCGCCTGCCGTGCTGTCCGGTCTGCGGCGGGCGCGACCACGACGTGCTGTTGTCCGGCACGGTGGATTAGCACTCGGACCCTCCGAGTGCTAATGAAGCGCTCCCGGGGGTAGAATCGTGCGATGACTGCCACCAAGGACAAGCTGGACGACCGCAAGGCCGCGGTCTTGCGGGCGATCGTCTCCCAGTACGTGGGCTCGGGCGAGCCGGTCGGGTCGAAGACGATCGTCGAACGCTTCGCGCTTGGCGTTTCGGCCTCAACCGTCCGCAACGACATGGGCGTCCTCGAGGAGGCCGGGTACATATACCAGCCTCACACCTCGGCCGGGCGAGTGCCTACCGACTCCGGATACCGCTATTTCGTCGACGCATGGACATCCGGCGTGAAGCTTTCAGCCCAAGAGTCTCGCCGCATCCGCGGCTTCTTCGTCGAGCCGCGATGGGAGCTCGAGGATGCGCTGCGTCGTACCGCGGCCCTCCTGTCCGGCCTCACCGACACCGCCGCCGTCGTGTTCGCCCCCGCGCTGGACAAGAGCGTCGTGCGACACATCGATCTCGTGAGACTGTCCGGCGACCGAGCGATGGTTCTGCTCGTTTCCGACACCGGTCGAGTGCAAAACCACGTCGTTCTCATTCCGGAGAGCTTCGACGACGTTCAGATCAACGATGCGACCGGCATGCTCAACCGGCTGACTGCCGGCGTCCCAGTGGAGAGCGCGGGCCAGACCATCCGCTCGAAGCTCGAGCGCTTTCCGCTCGAGTTCCGAGACGTCGTGGTCACGGTAGCCGGCGCCCTCGACGAGGAGCTGCCGGATCACGACGACGAACGCGTCTTCCTCGAGGGAGCCGCCAATATCCTGGAAGTCGGTAAGTTCTCCAGTCTCGAGACGGTGCGCCAGGTCATCGGCGCGCTCGAACATCGAAGGGTGTTGCTCGAAGTCCTCGCCGATGCGCTTCAGCAAAGCAGCGTCTCGGTTCGAATCGGCGCGGAGAACCCTCTCGAGGAGATGCAGTACTGCTCGGTGGTGACCGCCCCCTACGGTGCGGACGGCAAGGCGCTCGGCTCCCTCGGCGTCGTCGGTCCCACCCGCATGGACTACCGGCGGACGATCGCGACGGTGCACGAGGTCGCTTCTTCGCTGGGCCGGATGTTCACCGAGCTCGGGGCTTGAGACCCATGCGCGCGCCTCACGCCCCC
>JACDBF010000392.1 GCA_013695055.1 Actinomycetota bacterium | reverse complement strand
GCCCGTGGGACCCATCGACGACGCGCCGCTGGGCGAAGAGGAAAAAGAAGCGCTCCGCCAAGACCTGGTCGATGTCCAGATACTCAAGGACGTCCTCGGCGGTCAGGACGTCAAGGGCACCGTCTTCTTCTGACCCGATTGCGACGAGGACCACTACTTGACCTGGGATCTGCTGGCCGGCAACCTCCAGGAGCTCTTGGACGCCGGGGAGTCCCCCGTTCACGAGCCGGCCTTCGACCCCAACCCCGATGAGTACGTCACCTGGGACTACGCGCGCGGGTTCCTCGACGGCTACGAGGTGTTCGAGAGAGAGGACACGGACGAGGTCGCGGAGAAGGTTCGCCGGGAGCTCCAGGCGAAGGGCCTCCACGCTGATCAGGTGAAGGCCTTCATGATCAAGGTCGGTCTCGAAGCCCCCCCTCCCCCCGCTCCTCCCGGGTCCTGAGAGGGGCCTTTTCGTCACCCTAGGTCCACGAGGGTTTAGGTTCAGGGGAGTCAAGGAAAGGAAGGCACCATGGCAAAGCCAAAGAGGCAGATAGCTCAAGCGCGAAAGCAGATCAAGGTCGCGTCTCGCAGCGTTTCCCGGGCGGGGCAGAAGGCGACCGACACGGCGGGCAAGACGGCGCGAAGCGTGGCTAAGTCACGCGACGCGAAGCGGGCTAGAAAGGCCACCCGAGCCGCGACCGTGGCGGTCAAGGCCGCCGGGAGCGCCGCGGCGGTTCTCGTCAGGAGGGCCGCGGGCGAAAGCCGCAAGGGAGCTCGTTCATTCGCCAAGTCCAAAGAGGTCAAGGTTGCGCGCAAGAAGAGTCTGCGCGCCGCTGATTCCACCAAAAAGGCGGCGCGCGTTACAACTGGTGTCGCACGCAAGCAAGGCAGCGCGGCCATCAAGGAAGCCAGAGCCCGAAGCGCAACCGCCGCTAAGCGCTCCCGCAGCCGTTCGGCCGAGCTATCAGGCCGCGCCCGGGCCGGCGCCGGCCGTGCACGGAGGAAAGTAAGCAGCTAGCCGCGCGTCGCAGCGCCAGCGAAGATCGGGGGCCGGTGACCAAGACCGAGCAAGTGACTCCTCAAGGGTCCGAGTCGGAGCAAGCCATCGCGTCTCGTCCCGATCACGCCGAGAAGGCGCGCGACGACATGACGCCCTACGAGGCAGCCACTTACTTCTTTCACAAGGCGGCCGACCGCCTAGAGCTGCGGGACGAGATGCGCGAGGTGCTCGGTAGCACGTACCGGGAGCTCGCGGTGCAGATTCCCGTCCGCATGGACGACGGGAAGATCGCGGTTTTTCGCGGCTACCGCATTCAGCACAACGGAGCGCGGGGCCCGTACAAGGGCGGAATTCGCTATCACGAGAGCGCGGACCTCGACGAGGTGCGCGCTCTCGCCGCGTTGATGACGTGGAAGAACGCCCTGATCGACGTTCCCTTCGGAGGCGCCAAAGGCGGGGTGCAGTGTGATCCACGCGCGCTGTCGTCGGCAGAGTTGGAACGGCTGACGCGCCGCTTCACCTCGATGATCTCCTACATCATCGGGGTCCACCGCGACATACCCGCGCCCGACATGGGAACGAACGCACAGACCATGGCATGGATGATGGATGCATTCGGTCAAAAGAACGGATACACCCCAGGGATCGTTACCGGCAAACCCGTCGAGCTCGGGGGCTCTCAAGGTCGCGAGGAAGCGACGGGCCGAGGAGTGGTCATGTGCACTCTCGAAGCGGCCAAACGAAAGGACTTGCAGTTTGAGGGCGCGCGCATTGCGGTGCAGGGATTCGGGAACGTCGGTTACTGGACCGCGGCACTGGCGAGCGAGCAAGGCGCCAGTATCGTGGCGGTGTCGGATGTCGGAGGCGGCACGTACAACCGCAACGGACTCGATATATCGAAAGTATTCGCAAGTCTCGAGGATGCTGAGTCGGTCACGGAGTTCGGAGATGGAGATTCGGTCAGCAACGAAGAGCTGCTCGAGGTCGAGTGCGACATCCTCATACCTGCCGCCATTCAAGGCGTGATCGATGGGGCCAACGCCGACGAGATCAAAGCTCCGATGGTCGTCGAGGCTGCCAACGGACCGATAACGCCCATAGCCGACGAATTGCTCGTTGAGCGTGGCTTGACGATCGTCCCCGACATCTTGGCCAACACGGGCGGAGTGACCGTGTCCTATTTCGAGTGGGTGCAAAACATCCAGGAGTTTCGCTGGGAGCAGAAGGACGTCAACGCGGAGCTGCAGAAGCGGATGAGCAAAGCTACTGCCGAGGTCTTCGCGCGATCGGAAAAGGACGCCACGAGCTTGCGCGACGCCGCGTTCGACATAGCAGTAAGCCGCGTGGCGCGGGCCGACGAGCTGCGCGGTTACGTGTAGCGCTTCGGCTGTCGGGTACCGGTCACTTCGCTTACGGCGCGGTGATGGCGAAAGCTCCGGCCGTCAGGAGCACGCTGAGAGCGGCCAGTGACGGGGTCTTCTGCCCGGCCCCCGTTCGTCGCGACACCACCCATGCTCCGACCGGGCCGCCCGCGAGGACGACGAGGGCCTGGGCGACGAGGCGGCCGGTCGTGCCGAGCGGGTTGGGGTCGAGACCCCGGCCAGATCCCAGACCGTCCCAAAAGGGTCGCCAAGGAGGCCGGGTAGCAACTGAAGGCTGGTGAACAGCCGGTTGCGAGCCATGTCCAGCGCGAGGACCAGGGCCGCGACGGTCGGTACCGCGCTTGCCTCGACGCTGCCGGGCGCAAACACTTGGGCGGTGGAACAGTTCAAGATCACCAATAACCCCAACGGCAGCCGGACCTATCCGTCGGGCAGACGGCGCGCCTAGGATGACCGCTCATTCATCGAGGGGGTGGCCCATGCCGGTCGAGAAGTCGATCGATCTCACTGCGACGGGATCGAGCATTGAGCAAGCCGTGGCCGAGGCCGTGGGCCGTGCGAGCCTCACTCTGCGAGGAATTACCGGCTTCGAGATAGAGCGAATCCACGGCGCCGTCGCGGACGGTGAGATTTCCTACCGGGTCCTTCTGCGCATCTCCTTCGTCATCAAAGAGCAACTGCACGAGTAAGTGCATCCACCCGTCAAGCCGGTACGGCGCGAGCCTGCGCCCGGCGTCTTTCGACTGATCCTGCCGCTGCCGTTCCCTGGACTCACCAAGGTGAATGCTTATGCGCTTGCGGGCGACAACGAGCTGACGCTGGTGGATTGCGGCATCTTCGAACCGTTGCCCGACCGGGACGAGAGCTGGCAGCATCTCGTCGGGGCCCTCGATGCGTGCGAGCTCCACGCGTACGACATCACCCGGTTGGTGATTACACATCCACATATCGATCACTACGGGCTTGCGGGCCGCGTCGTTGAAGAGACCGGATGCGTCCTCTACATGCACGAGCGATCCGATTCTGAGATCGACGCCTATGGGGATCCCGACGCCGCGGTGTCCCGGGTTCGATCCATGCTGCAGGATCATGGCGTCGACCCACAAGACATCGATGAGCTGAGCGCGTTCGAGGACTGGCGCAGCTATCTCACTCAGGCGATCTCTCCAGCCGTTCGCGTTAAGGACGGCGACGACCTGGAGGTGGGAGGGCGTTCGTGGAAGATCGTTTACACGCCGGGGCACTCACCATCACACATTTGCCTATGGGCCGAGAACGAGAGACTTCTGATTTCCGGTGATCATTTGCTGGGAGCGATCACTCCGCACGTCGACTTCAGACGCGAGGCCGACGACGATCCGCTGGGCGAATATCTCGACGCGCTGGTGAAAATCGAGCATCTGAACCCCAAGATCGTGCTCCCGGGCCACGGCCGGCCCTTCGAGGAAGGGGCGGCGCGAGCGCGAGCCGTGGCGCGCCATCACGACCGGCGGCTTGGCTCGATCGTGCAGGTGATACGACACGAGGCGCACACGGCGAGCGAGATCTCGGACGAGATCTTCGGCACCACTCTCTTGAACTTCGGGCGCCGCCTGGCTCTCGGCGAGACGCTGGCCCATCTCGCCTATCTGAGAGCGCGCGGCGAGGTAGCGCGCGATGTCTCCTCCGAGGGCGCGTACGTATACAAGAAGGCCAAGCGCAGACCCTCTTCTTCCGACGAGGAATGAATCCCAAAGAGCGGCCCATCAGCGACGAGGGAATGGCCGGCCGATCATGACGTCGATCGTCGTTCGAGACGCATCGGCCATCATTCCCTTCGCCGGGAGCGGGCCGCTGCGAGCTGCGGAGATGTCCTCGACCGAGATCGTCGATCACTCCTCGTTGCTCATCGCCGACGGAAGAGTTGCCGGGATCGGTGCGCCCGAAGCAGCGGACATCGAGTTCGACGCGACGGGTTGCACGATCATTCCCGGTTTCGTCGACCCTCATACGCATCTTCCGTTCGTAGGGTGGCGGGGGGATGAGGACGCGGCCCGGCTTGCCGGCCGCCATTACCGGGACCTTCACAGAGAGGACGGAGGCATCCACCGTTCGGCCCGGTTACTGGGAGACGCCCAGGACGAAGAGGTGCTGGCCTTCTCCGCATCGCTGGCAGCCGGCATGCTCGCAACCGGAACAACCACCTTCGAAACCAAGTCGGGATACGGCCTTTCGATTGCTTCCGAGATGCGCCAGCTGCGACTCGCCGCCAGGCTGAAGGTTCTCGTTCCTCAGACGGTCGTGAGCACATGCCTGGCGGCCCACGCCGTGCCCAAGGGAAAGTCCGAAGGCGAATGGATAGGCGAGGTCGCTCAAGAGCTGCTGCCCGTCGCTGCCGCCGAAGGCCTTGCTTCGGCATGTGACATCTACGTCGAGTCGATTGCTTTCGCTCTCGACCACGCGGCACGGCTTAGCGAAACGGCACGGTCTGTCGGGTTGAGGATGCGCATGCACGCCGACCAGCTCGAGGACTCTCAGGCG
>JACDBF010000382.1 GCA_013695055.1 Actinomycetota bacterium | reverse complement strand
ACAGCAGCGCAGCCATGATTGCGGCTCCCCCTATCAGGGCGAGCACTTGAAGCAGCGACTTGACGGGTTCCGGCTCTTTATGGAGCTCGGGGATCAAGTCGGTGCTGGCTATGTAGACGAACGCGCCTGCGGAGAAGGGAAGGAGCAAGCGCTCGACTCCGGTCAATGATGCGAATAGCAAGGTGGCGACCGCGCCTATCACCGCAACCAAGCTGCTTAGAAAGTTGAAGAGCAACGCTCGGCGAGGTTTTAGCCCCGCGTGCACCAGGATGCCAAAGTCGCCAAGCTCTTGAGGTATCTCGTGCAGAGCGACGGCCACGCTCGTAGCAACTCCAATGCCGGGGGATGCGATGAAGGCGCCGGCGACGATGGCGCCGTCGATCAGATTGTGGAGCCCATCGCCGACGAGATTGGAAACCGCTATCGGGTGAAGCACATCTTTTTGGCCGGGCATGTGAGCGTGATGCCAGTGCAGGACTTTCTCCAGCATGAAGAATGAGATGACTCCGGCGAGCAGCGCGAAGGAGGCGAGCGTGTCGAAGCTGCTGCTCGACTGTGCGATCTCGGGAATCAGATGCAGGAACGCGTCTCCGAGCAGCGCGCCGGCAGCGAAGCTGATCAACAGCAGCAGGATCCGTTGGAGGGCCAGTGGTCTCATGGCGAGACCGAGCGAGCCGAGGAGGGAGATCGAGCTCACTGCGAAGACTGCCAGCAACGTGAGGAGCCATGTGGATGGGTCGGTGATCATCGAGCCGGAGCCTATACGAACATGAAAACCCTTTTCAATTAGCTCCCGGATGAGCGGTGGTGGGACCGGGCAAGGTGCCGTAGCATCGGCCAAGACAGCTCGATCAGGGGGCCGGCCAATGAACATCAAGTTCAATCCATCGGAGCGCCCGACCCTGGGCGTCGAGATCGAGGTTCAGGTCGTGGACGAGGCGGGGGCCTTGGTCACCGACACCGCAGCCACGAAGATCCTGGCCGAGCTTGGCGATGGCCCCGGCTTCAAGCACGAGCTGCTCGAGTGCACGGTGGAGGTCATCACCGGCGTGTGCCCGACGGTGAGTCACATTCGGGCTGATCTGAGGGACAAGCTTGATCAGCTGATCGAGGTAGCCGGAGGGTTTGGCTACCGCATCATCTGCACCGGCACTCATCCCTTCTCGGCATGGAGCGACCAGACTGTGTCGCCGGACCCCCGTTATCACAAGCTGATTGAAGACTGTCAGTGGACGGCCCGCAGGTTGCTCATCTTCGGAGTCCATACTCATGTGGGTCTGGCCTCAGGCGAGCAAGCGATAGCGGTCGGAAACAGTCTTATGACTTTCATTCCGCACTTCCTCGCGCTGTCCTCGTCATCTCCTTACTGGCAAGGCCGCGACACCGGACTAGCGTCGATTCGCTCGAAGGTGTTCGAGTCGCTCCCAACTGCCGGGCTCCCCTACCACATGGAGAACTGGGGACAGTTCCAACGATTCATGCGCACGCTCATTGGCTCGGGGTCGATTCGAACGATACGAGAGGTGTGGTGGGACATCCGGCCCCATCCGGCCTTCGGCACTATCGAGCTCCGCATCTGCGACGGTATTCCGACCCTCGACGAGCTGTGCTCGGTGGTCGCGCTGTCGCAGTCACTGGTCGTTTGGCTGGCCGAACGCTACGACAACGGACTCGAGCTTCCACAACACCAAGCCTGGACGGTTCGCGACAACAAGTGGCGAGCCGCCCGCTGGGGTCTCGATGCGGAGATTATTCGCGATGAGGACGGCAACGTCATGTCTCTGCGACGATCGCTCGGGGATCTCGTCGATACTTTGTGCCCGACCGCCGAGAAGCTTGGTTGCATCGACGAGCTCCGAGGAATCAACGACATCCTCGAACGAGGCACATCGGCGACGCGCCAGCGCGAAGTGTTTGCGGAGTCTCATGATCTCTCGGTCGTCGTCGACGCGCTCGTGGAGGAGACGCGCTCGGGATCTCCTCGGCCCCTGCCGGACGGCGACCTCATCGGGGTCGCGCCGAGCAAGGGCAATCGCCTCTACGGCGAGTGACCTTCGACCCTCAAGGGTTGGGCCCAAGCATTCGTTTGTCCCCTTGCCTGATCGTCGCGCCGGTAGCGTCGAGCCACTCGCCCAGCGGCACCGCGTACTTGCGCGAAGTTGCGAGCAGGTCGCGTATCTCCGCCATGGTGACCGGGCCAGATTCTTCGATGCGAGCGCGCACGATGGAGCGCGCACGACGGGCCTGGTCTTGGGTGAGATAGAAATCGCCGATCCCCACGAGCTCTCCAGCGTGAACGAGCGCGCGCAATAGGGGCGTCTGGGCGTTCAGGTTTGCAGCGAGCGGTGGCATGAACCCCGCGCTTTCGATCTGCTGAACGATGGCTGCTCGCTGCTGCTGCTCTTGCGGCGAGAGCTCGACCGAGAACGTCGCCAGCCGCACGGTGGAGCCGTCCTCGGTGACGTCCGTTGCGGTCACCAGCAACGCGTCGAAGGCGCCTGGCTCGAGTTCGGTGATGGCTCTCAATCGTTCACGCTCGATTCCTCGCTCGAGGGGACGTTCGACGTGGTGCCGCTCGAGGGCGGTTCTCAAGATCTCGTGCAGCTGCCGGAGCTTGGACGGCGAGACGATGTGCTTGCCGAGATGTGGTTGCCCTTCTCTCGTCCCAACTCTGAGCAGCGCGTTTTCCGCTGTCACCATGCCTTCCGTTTCGACAAGGGCCCGCAGCGCCTCCTGAGGAGATGCGTCCACGAGCTCGCGCAACAGAGACAGAAGTCCCGCTTTCTTACGTCCCATAAGCGTGGGCAAAGGGTCGAGCACTCGTCCTCCGCCGAACGTGAGAACTCTGCCCGCGTCCCGCAGCACGAAACGGTCGCCGCGCGTCAACGGCAGCGCATCCCGTAAGTGGAGCTGCGCAAAACCTGCCTCCCCGGACGAGAGCCGGCTTGCATCCAGCAGCTTGATCCGCACCGGCGTCTCCGCCGAGCCGGCATAAAAGAGGTGCGCTCCCTTCTCGCTCAACTCGTGCTCGACGCCGCTCATCTCGCTGGCGAGAACCTGCAGTTGCACATCCACTATGCGAGTCGCCGGCCACTGCCCGCCTCTTACGATCGCGTCCCCTCGTTTGGCTCCTGCGCGCGCTAGACCGGCGAGATTGAGAGCCACGCGATTTCCGGGCCCGATGTGTTCGACTCTTTTCTTGTGACTTTGGATCGAGCGGATGCGCGCGCGGCGTCGCCCGGGCGCCACCTCGATCTCATCTCCCGCAGCCAGAGAGCCGCCGGCGAGCGTTCCGGTCACGATGGTGCCGGCGCCCGCTATGGTGAAAACGCGATCCACCCACAGCCGCGGCGCACCCAGATCGGGGGCCGGAGGAGTCGACGCGACAACCTCGCCGAGCGCGGCGATCAGCTGTGGGATGCCGTCGCCGGTGCGCGCCGAGCAGGGAACGATCGGCGCCCCCGCGAGAGATGACTCAGCGAGATGTTCCTCTACCTCCGAGACCGCTATGGCTAGGGTCTCGGCATCGACGGAATCGGACTTGGTGACCGCTGCCACACCCGAGGTCACGTTCAAGACGTCGAGGACCGCGAGGTGCTCGGCCGACTGCGGCATCCAGCCCTCGTTGGCCGCGATCACGAAGAGGCATACCGAGATGCCACCAGCGCCCGCCAGCATGTTCTTGATGAAGCGTTCGTGGCCGGGCACATCGACGATTCCCACCTCTTGTCCCGACGGCAGCTCGAGCCACGCGAACCCAAGATCGATCGTGAGACCTCGCCTTTTCTCTTCTTCGAAGCGATCGGGATCGATGCCGGTCAGTCGCTCGACGAGCGCGGACTTCCCGTGGTCGACATGGCCCGCCGTCCCAATAACATGCATCACCGCAACCTAAACCGCGCTCTTGTCGAGGACAGGAGGACGCCAACGCCGGCCGGTGTCGTAAATTGGCCGCATGTCATCATTGGCGGACGCGGGCGGCGGCGCATCCGCGCGTGACATCGTCGGCGATGTGCCGGGCGCAGGCCGGCGTTCGAGCCAGGCGAGGTCACGCATCGAGCGCTACGAAGGGGGATCGGCCCGCGCCCGCTGGGACGTGCTTGCGACCGAAGAGCCACTCGAGATCAGGCTGGGAGACCGGGGCAAGCGTGACTCGCTCAGCGTCACCATGCGCACGCCGGGCGCCGATTTCGAGTTGGTGGCCGGATGGTTGCTCACGGAAGGAGTGATTTGCGCTCGATCCGACATCCGGAGCATCAGCTATTGCGTCGACCGCACGATCGGTGAGGAGCAGCGCTACAACATCGTCAACGTCGAGCTCGCCGCCGGGGAGCGGCACGATGTCAAGGTCGCGCGCAGGTTTTCATATGTGAGCAGCGCGTGTGGAGTGTGTGGAAAGGCGAGCCTCGAAGAGCTGCGCATGAGCGGCGTTGAGGCCCCCGCTTCCGGCCCCCAAGTCACAGCCGAAGTGATCAGCTCTCTCCCGGCCCGGCTT
>JACDBF010000158.1 GCA_013695055.1 Actinomycetota bacterium | reverse complement strand
GAGATGAGGCCGGCTGCTGTACACCGAGATCCTTGCTTACCAGCTTGGCGACCGGCTCGGACGCCAAGATCTCCGCTTCGGTCTGGAGATTGGGTGGAGGGATGTAGACCTCGTTGGAGGTGATCGGCTTGACCAGCACCCGGGCCTCGGCCGAGTACAACGGGGTTTGACGCAGCGAGTATGCGAGGGCGATACCGACCACGACGGCCACCACGATGAGGACGGTCCACTTGCGCGCCCTCAGGATCGCGAGGTACTCACGAATATCTATAGGCTGCTCTAAATCGTCGTTCATCCGGTCCGCCCTGCACGCCGCGCTCGAGTATGGTCCCGTCGAATCGCCGCATAGATAATTGCTCCGCCGGGCGCAAACCCGGCCCCGGGAGACTGGTCGGAATAGCCCGTCGCTCCTGCTCTCGTCGCCATCGACTGCCCAAGGTACACTCTGTCGAACGCCTACGATCCGGGGTTCCCTGCCCCATTCTTCCTCCTATACTACGCTCCATGCGCGTAATGGAGGGGGTGCACGTCGAGTGGGTGGACGACGAGGCGGTCGCGCTCGACGCGTCAACGGGTCAGCTCCATTACCTGAACCCCCCGGCCGCTCTGTTCCTTGCCATCGTGCTCGAGCACGGATACCAGCGGGCCCTTGCTGAAGTCCGTAGCACCTATGAAGACGAGCCGGATTTCGACGAAGAGCTCACCCAGATGATTGAGCAGATGAAAGAGGGGGGCTTGCTCGTCGATGACTGAGGACCTCGGGCGGCCCGGGACCGTCACCGCCAGCGACGGACCGATCCCCGAGAGCGCGTCTGGGTGACCCGATCCTTTCGGCGGCCTGGTCTGGGCCGAATCGCGATGGATCCTTTCCAATGGAGAGTGGGTAGAAGCACGGTGCAACGTGCCGGGATTGCTCGGGCAGCTGCCGAGATCGACGGGCAAGCCTAGCCCGCGTGATCGAAGTCACGAGGGCATGTTCAGCCTCGTGATAGACACTGTCGATCTGACAGCTGATCCGGCGAAGAAACCGCGCAAGCTACCCGCTTTGTACCTGGGGAATGCCACAGTCTTCGCCGACCGCAGCATCGATGCCGTGTGCGAGCGCGTCAACCTGCTCGTAGAGGCGATCGTGAGATCGCACGAACGCCCCACCTACTGCTTCCATCCCATCCGCTTCGACGATCGCTTCGGTCTCTACGGTCGGGATTTGTTCAATAGATCAGTTTATCGAAGGCGACTCGAGAGGCTGGGTGTGACCTTCTCGGCCGATCCCTATCCCCGATTGTCGGAGCACGGGACCTTCGAGTGCGATGACTGGGGAGAGATATCACCCGAGGTCGTCGTGTTTGCAGCCGACGACGTCAAGCACCCCGAGAGAGTCGTACGAACGGGGGGGGCGCTGTTGCCCTTCTCTTTCCTGACGATGAGGTTCGGGCAGGTGGGGCCATCGGAGATCCGGCTCGTGACCTCTATGAGCAAGAAGATGACCGCGGTAAGCGCGCCGGATCCCGCTGCAGTCATGGCCTACCTGCGAACGAATTTCGACGGCTGAGCACACGTGCAACACCTGGATCTGACCATCCTCAGCAGCAGCTTCACGATCAACACAAGCGACGATCTCATGAATGACGCCCTGGAGCAGCTTTGGGAGCCATTCCTAGGCAGCAGGCATACTCCGTCACTCACCGTCGTCGTCATGAAGACCCAAGACGGTTGGACCGTGCAGGGAATGGGCGAGCCAAGCCTCGAGAACAGCCCGTGGAAGACCCTCATAGAGATTCGCAACAAGTTGGTGGCAGCCGCTCTCGAAAAGGCGACCGAGATCCTTGATCTCCATGCCGCCGTCGTTGTCCGAAGCGGGTCGGCATTGCTGCTCGTGGGAGATCCTTATGCTGGAAAGACGAGTCTTGCGATGGAGTTGGTCACGCGTGACTGGTCGCTTTTCAGCGATGACGTCGCTCCCATCAAGAGCGGATCAGGGAAAGTCCTGCCTTTCCCCAAGCCCCTCGGGATCAAGCTGCGGCCATGGGGCCGCTATTCGCGTTACTGGAAGCGGCCGCCCTCGTGGGCACCGAAGGAGGACGAAGCCTTTCTCGTCCCTGCAACCTCACTCGTTGGGACCGATCTGCACCCTGCAACAATCGACCACGTCGTCGTTCTCAATTTCCGCGAGGGGGCCGGAGCTGAGTTGGCCGAATCGACGGTGGCCGAAACCACTGCCCTCTGCGGCCGCCAACTGCGCGACGTCGACCAGGACAAACTCGGGTTGCTCGCCGGCGTGTGCGGCCGGGCCCATTGTGCTCGCCTG
Source organism: Actinomycetota bacterium (assembly GCA_013695055.1). Taxonomy (GTDB): domain Bacteria; phylum Actinomycetota; class CADDZG01; order CADDZG01; family WHSQ01; genus JACDBF01. The sequence goes on along the minus strand of JACDBF010000158.1, from coordinate 7,254 downwards.
ACCTATGGCTCAGATCACCAGGCGGGCCGTCGGTTGCAAGCGTTCACAGCTCGATAGTCACTCGTCGCTCGTGTGTCTGGCCCTTCGTCTCGCGCTCAACCACGCGACCAAACCTGGGATCGCCTGACCACAGACCCACAGCGGCCGCCAAAGATAAGCCAGAGAGAGACCTAGGCGACCGCGCCGCGCCAGGGGCGTCCACGCGCGCATGAAAGCCGGCGGCGGGAAGAGCTTGCGTATTACAAGGCCGACCTTCGGCAGCGTTCCCGGTTTCGACGCGAGCCATTCGAACCCTCGCGCCGATGAGATCGATGACTCTGCGTGGAGAAGGACATCGACGGACTCCTCGGCGGAGAGGCCGAGGGTCGCAGCCAAGTCTTTCCCCTCCGAGCGTAATCGGAGGCCGTATGCGAGCGCCTGGACGGCGTCCAACTCCTCCGCCACGGTCTTCGCCTGTCTCCACGTGTCGCGCGGGACCTCGCTTATGGCGCGGCGCAGGTCCTCCATAGCGCGCGGCGATCGGCCCCCGTCCTGAGCCGCGTGAAGGGCGACATGCATCGTCCGAGCGGGCGCGTTCAACACGTCGATCCTCTCGCCGCGGAGGAGCATCTCTTCGGTTTGCGCCGACAGCACGCGCCATGCTTCCTCCGGCGGAACGCCCAGACCGATAAGCGTTCGATGAAGCTCGAAACGAGCGCCCGTCGCTCGGTCGATCCATGCGTATGCGTAGGGGGCACGGTCTCCGGACAGGCCGGTAGCAACGGGTCCGCGCGGGTGCTCGAAGTTCAGCTCCACCAGAACCAGGCTGGCGGCCCCGACGAGCCGGGGGTCCACGAGAAGATCGCTGTCGACGTAGTGGCGCCGGTTCCCATCCGTATAGAGCCATCGAGCGATCGACGGCCCTTTGAGCACGATGCCACGGATCCCAGCGCGTCGAAGGCTTGTTACGACCCGGCACGTCAGTTCATCGAGCCGCAGAGCCGAGGCGGCAGCTCGCACAGAAGGAGGCAAGTCTTCTTCTCGGAAGGGTGCTATCACCCCTCAAGGGTAACGGGACCTGGTTAGCGTAGTTGGTGCGCGGGCCGAACTGACCCTGCTAGCCCCCCTGACATCTGCTACTCCTGCATCTGTTGCAGCATTCTGAATCGGACGTGCAAGCCGTGTTGGCAGGCTGCCGACACGTCCCAATACTGTTGCCTGTGCAACATATCAAAGGGGCGCAGCACCGCATGGGCGTAGTTGCACTGCACGTCTGGCCTAGGGTTCGACAAACTTGTGCCCCTGCCCGGCTTGCGAGCACGGTCATGATCACGGGCGTGGTCCACGCTACCGTGCCAGCCCGCCGCAGGAACCGCCTGCGGTCGATGGCCTCGTCCCTGTTCAGTTCGCCGAGCTCAGTCATCACTTTTCTCCACGCTCATGGGACCAGGAGGCGCGCTGGGAATGTACGGAAGCTTTGCTTCGCATTGCGACTATGGCGATTCCCGCCACGATCAAGCTCATGGCCATGGCCACGATAAGCAGGATGGTCGTCCCCGTGAAGGGCAGCGCGCCGCCCGCCGTCGGAGACACGGGGAAGATACTCACCGGAGCCCCTTCGGTTTGACCCGAATCCAGTATGCCGGTTGTGGGGCTCGTGTCGATCGTGCGTGACCGATCCCCTCTGCACCTGTGCACGTGCCCGTAGCCACCGCGTACCTCTTGCTGCACGCGCGCATAGTAAAGCCCACCGTCGGCTGCCAACGAGATGCTGTACCGACCGTTGCGGTTCGTCGTAGTGGTCGCGACGGGGGAGTTGGTGTCGGCGTCGAAGAGCGTCACAAGACGGTTGCCCTTGCACTTGCGGTTGGTCCCAAGGGTACCGAAGAACGTTTGTGTCCTGGACTTGTACTGCAGGCTCAGATTGGCGTTGAAAGTCTTGACATGTGCATTGGCAGCGGGCGAAACGAGCACAGCCGAAACCAGCAGCACACAAACAAGCGCCGCCGATCGCATCGTGCGCGTTCTCTGCAAGTTGCCACCTCTCTGCAAGTTGCCTACTCCCCTATATCCGGACCAGGCGCCAGGATACTACTACAAAATCCTCTCACGCACCAGGGTAATTTCAGGACTTCCGGGGAATATCCCGGCGGTCCAAGCGGGGGAGAAGCATCCCCCGGGGCTCCCTTCGCTCAGGCCTCGGGATTCGCTTCCCCTTCGCCTTCGCCCACGCCTGCACCGGCCAGCTCGGCGGGGGGATGATCGGGCGACCGCTCGGCAGTCTTGAAGTCGATGCGCTCCTGGCCGTCCTCGTTGACGACATCGACGAGGATGACGTCGCCCGCCTCGTATTCCTTCCACAGGATCTTCTCGGAGATCGGGTCTTCCACATGGCGCTGGATTGCCCGTCTCAGCGGCCGGGCCCCGAGCGCAGGGTCATAACCCGTGCGGGCCAAAAAGTCCTTGGCCGCTTCCGTGAGATCGATGTCGACGTCCTGACTGCGCAACTGGTTCTCGATACGCGTGATCATGAGATCGACGATCGCCTTTACCTCGTCCCTCGAAAGCTCGTGGAAGACGATGACCTCGTCGATGCGGTTGAGGAACTCGGGCCGGAAATTGCGCTTGAGCTCTTCCTCGACACGTTGCCTCATCTTGTCGTAGGTAAGCTCTTCGCCCGTCATCCCGAATCCCATCGCCGGCTTGCGAAGGTTCTGAGTCCCGAGGTTGGACGTCATGATGATCACGGTGTTCTTGAAGTCGACCGTCTTACCTTGAGCATCCGTCAGGCGGCCGTCCTCGAGGATCTGCAAGAGCGTGTTGAAGACATCAGGGTGGGCCTTTTCGATCTCGTCGAGCAACACCACGGCGTAGGGGCGTCTGCGAACCGCTTCGGTTAGCTGGCCCCCTTCTTCGTAGCCGACGTATCCCGGCGGTGACCCGACCAGGCGGCTGACCGTGTGCTTTTCCATGTACTCGGACATGTCGAGCTGGATGAGCGCGGACTCGTCTCCGAACATGAACTCGGCGAGAGCCTTGGCGCTCTCGGTCTTGCCCACGCCCGAGGGACCGAGGAAGATGAAGGATCCCGCGGGCCGCTTGGGATCTTTAAGGCCGGCGCGCGTCCGGCGGATAGAACGGGACACGGCCTGGATCGCGTCGTGCTGTCCGATGATCCGCCGGTGCATCTCTTCTTCCATGCGCAAGAGCCTGGCGGTCTCCTCCTCGGTCAGCGACGTCACCGGGATGCCCGTCCAGGACGACAGAACCTCGGCGATCTCTTCCTCATCGACCTCTGCTAGAGCCTGGCCTTCTTCGGCGCGCCACTCGGTCTCTTTGAGCGACCGTTCTTCCATCAGGCGCTTTTCGTCGTCCCTGAACCCGGCTGCCCGCTCGAAGTCCTGAGCTTCAATGGACTGTTCCTTTTGCGAACGCGTCAACGCGATGCGCTCTTCGAGCTCGCGGTAGTCGGGGGGCGCGCTCATGCGACGAATGCGCAGACGAGAGCCCGACTCGTCGATCAAGTCGATGGCCTTATCGGGCAGGAAACGGTCCGAGATGTAGCGATCGGCGAGATTCGCCGCCGCGACCAGGGCGCGATCGGTGATGTGCACCCGATGGTGCGCCTCGTAGCGATCGCGCAGACCCTTCAGGATGTCGATCGTGTGGGCAACGGTGGGCTCGGGGACCTTTATCGGCTGGAAGCGGCGCTCTAGGGCCGCGTCCTTCTCGAGATGCTTTCGATACTCGTCGAGCGTAGTGGCCCCGATCGTCTGGAGCTCGCCGCGCGCAAGCATCGGCTTCAAGATGCTGGCGGCATCGATGGCGCCCTCAGCAGCGCCGGCCCCCACGAGCGTGTGCAGCTCGTCTATGAACAGAATGATGTCGCCGCGCGTCTTGATCTCCTTGAGAACCTTCTTCAACCGCTCCTCGAAGTCACCCCGGTAGCGCGAGCCGGCCACGAGAGCGCCGAGGTCCAGGGTGTAGAGCTGGCGATCGGTGATCGTTTCGGGAACGTCGCCCTTCACGATCTTTTGAGCCAGGCCCTCGACGACGGCAGTCTTGCCCACTCCCGGCTCGCCGATTAGGACCGGATTATTCTTCGTGCGCCGCGACAGCACCTGCATGACTCGCTCGATCTCGTTCTCGCGGCCGATCACAGGGTCTAATTTGTTCTCGCGCGCCAGTTGAGTGAGATTACGGCCGAACTGGTCGAGCACGAGGGAACCCTGCGGGCTCTCGCCGCTGCCTCCGCCGGTCGCCGCCGGATCCTTCGACCCGCTGTAGCCGGACAAAAGCTGGATCACCTGCTGGCGGACGCGCTGCAGGTCGGCGCCAAGCTTCACGAGTACCTGGGCCGCGACGCCTTCTCCTTCGCGGATGAGCCCGAGCAGGATGTGCTCGGTCCCGATGTAGTTGTGTCCTAGTTGAAGAGCCTCTCGCAAGGAGAGCTCAAGCACCTTCTTGGCGCGCGGGGTGAACGGAATGTGACCCGACGGTGGCGACTGACCGGCGCCGATGATCTCTTCGACCTGCTGGCGAACCTTCTCGAGAGAGATCCCCAGCGACTCGAGCGCCTTGGCCGCGACTCCTTCGCCCTCATGGATCAGCCCGAGCAGGATGTGCTCGGTGCCGATGTAGTTGTGATTGAGAAGTCGCGCTTCTTCCTGTGCCAGAACTACGACCCTGCGGGCCCTGTCAGTGAACCTCTCGAACACTGGGCCACGCCTCCTTCTGTGGTAGGTCGGGGCCGCATATCGGGCCCCTTGCTGGATCAAGCCCGGCGACTGTCGCCACACGGACCCCCGGGAAAGGCCGCGGGGTGAGCTCGGTTGCCTCAATACGCCCCAACGCCTGCCCCAGGCTGATGCTCATTATACGAGAGGGATGGATTTTCTCTCCTCTTGCCGTCCACATCTTCAACCATCGCTGGGACGAAATGCTTCCCTGCGAGCTCTCGAGCAAGAGGCGGCCGGGGGTCCCATGAACCTGCATGAAGATTCATCGGCTCGCCGGGCCCTTCGGATAAGCGCGACCGTCGCGCCGGGCCAGACGCCTCAGTGGACGGGATCGGACCGGCCCGTCGTCACCCCGAAGGCCATGCGGCGAAAGCTGGGGGCGGGGCGCCTCCCGCCGGTACGCCCGCTGAACAGGTCCCTGTAGTCCTCGGGCGAGACCCTTGTCCGGCCCCCGGGGCGTGCGAAGCCTCGAGCAAGTGGCACCCACGAGAGGCCGGACGGCAGAGAGCCCCTCTCCGATACGCGCGCGGCCGGGCTCGGGACGGCCCAGAGCCCGACGTCCGAGGCCTCCAGCGCCATGTGATCCCGGGGCCCGAGCGTGATTTCGAGCCCTCCGAAGCGAAGGGAGCGCATCTTCTCAAGCGAATCCGCAAGGTCCCTGCCCCCCCGCCGGGCGGCCCACCCCAGCATGTGGACGGCATCGTAGGCGCGCTGCTCCCAACCGGTAGGGGCCTCGTCCCACCAACGCTCGTAGTCTGCGCGAAACGCCTCCATGCTCGGGATGGGGAGGTAATGCGCTCCGCGGGCGTAAGAGTCCGATGCCACCGTGCCGGGCGCGGAGGCGACGCCGGGGTAGAGGGACTGGTCGAAGCCGATCACCTGAGGCCGCCACGGCCGGTTCTGGGCCCGCCGGCGGCGCTTGATGGTGGGAAGAGAGGCCGCTCGGGCCCGGTCGGTCGTGAGGTATCGGGAGCCCCTCGCCTTCAACTGGTCGAGGGCTCGCTTGAATACGGTCGGCGACCCCTCCACTACGAGCGCCTCCACCCGCTCCCTTCTCAGGTCCCGCAGCCGGATCTGAGGCTCTTCGCCCTCCACGGAGTATTCGGCGCTCCGAGGTCGCCGGCCCCCCAGCTCGATCAATGCGGATCCGAGGGCTCGCCGGGCAGCGCGGCCCGAGGGCGCGCTCGAGGTCACCATCCCCACTGCCTCGTAGCGGCGGTCCCTCAACAGGTAAGAGGCGATGCGCCGGGCTTCCCAGCCGACGGAGGGCGAGGTCTGGAAAACGTGCGGGCTCAGGCGGCCCCTCCCGTAGAGATCGCCGAAACAGAGGACTGCAGGTATTCCGGCCCGAGCGAGAGCGGGCTCGGTGGGAGAAAGGCCCTCCTGTGGGCCCGCGTAAAGGATCCCAACGGTGCGCTCTCCGTCCGCCAGCTCTTCGACGAGATCCGTGGCGCGGGCGACGTCTCCGCGATCGTCCACCGTGACCAGCTCGAAGCGCTGCTCGCCGTCTGAGAGCTTGCGGTTGAGCCCGTTGACGGCGACGTCGGCGCCTTCGAAGGCGTTCTCGCCACGCCACGAGTCGGGGCCGGACAGGGTCCCGACCAGCCCGATTATGCGCGTGCTCCGACCCGTGGGCGAGGCCCGCGGAGTGGGCCCGCTAACGGCCGGCCGGGTCGCGCTCGAGTCGCACGCGGCCACGAGGAGAGCGCACCCAAGGAGGCAAGCAAACCAACGCGAGCCGGTCATGGCGCATCTTCGCATAGCCCACTTTCGTTCTATGCCGGAAAACGTTCGAATTTCGAACGCTGATCCGCTCAGATGGGAATTAGCGCGGGCGCAAGGTCGGAAAGAGAATGACTTCGCGGATCGAGGAAGCGCCCAACAAGAGCATGAGGAGGCGGTCAAGGCCCAAGCCGAAACCGCCCGCGGGAGGCATGGCGTAGGCGAGCGCCTCGAGAAAGTCCTCGTCGGGAAGCGTGGCTTCGGCATCGCCTTGCGCGCGCGCCTCGGCTTGCCTCTGGAATCTGTGGCGCTGCTCTTCGGGGTCGTTGAGCTCGCTGTAGCAGGGGCCCATCTCGACCCCTGCGATGATGAGATCGGCGTGCTCGGCAAAGTCCCGGATGCTGCGATGGTCCTTCGTCAGCGGCGAGACGTCCTTGGGAAACCCCGTGACGAAGGTCGGTTGAACGAACGTTTTCTGGGCGACGGCCTCAAAGATCGCCGCGAGCTGTTTCCCAGCGGGCCATCCGGGGACGGTTTGAACGTCCAGGCTCTGTGCGGCCGATTCAAGCTCGTCGTGGTCACCCGAGTCCCAAATGGCCCGCAGATCTCGCCCCGTCGCTTCTTCGATGGCCTCGAACATCGTCACTCGCCTGAAGGGCTTGGCGAGATCGATGCTGTGCCCATCCCTTTCGATCGTCGTCGTCGAGATCACCGCCTCGGCGATCGAGCGCACCAGATCTTCGACCATGGCCATGATGTCTTCGTAATCCGAGTACGCCTCATAGGCCTCGAGCATCGTGAACTCGGGATTGTG
>JACDBF010000312.1 GCA_013695055.1 Actinomycetota bacterium | reverse complement strand
AAGCGGCGTTCATCCGGGGGGCGCTGGTGCTGCAGGCAGGCGATTCGACGATCCGGATGTCGCCTCCCTTGGTCATGAACCGCGAGCAGGCCGCGACCGGGCTCCGCATCTTCACCGAGGCCTGCGAGGAAGTCGCGCGCAACGGTTCCGTTCCCGAGAGCAACTAGCTCGAGAAGAGGCTCTAATGGCGGCGGACTCTAGCAAGGTGGCATCCATGCAGGAGGCGATTCGCGAGGTCGTGCGCGACGGAGACACTGTTGCCATCGAGGGCTTCACCCATCTCATCTGCTTTGCGGCCGGACACGAGATCATTCGGCAGCGAAAACGCGACCTCACCCTTGCCCGCATGACGCCGGATGTCATCTACGATCAGATGATCGGAGCCGGGGTCGCCTCCAAGCTCATCTTCTCGTGGCTCGGAAACCCGGGGGTCGGATCCTTGCACGCGATCAGGCGCCGCATCGAGCGCGCCGACCCAGAACCTCTCGAGATCGAGGAGTACAGCCACTTCGGCATGGTCGGACGCTACGTGGCGGGGGCCTCGCGACTGCCCTTTTTTCCTCTCCGCAGCTACTACGAGAGCGACTTGCCAAAGGCCAATCCTCGCATCGTCCCCATCGACTCGCCTTTTTCAGACGACACCGTGTACGCGGTTCCTCCGCTCAACCCCAATGTAGCCATCGTTCATGTGCAGCGCGCCGACGCCAGGGGCGACGCGCACATCTGGGGCGTGCTCGGTTGCCAGAAAGAAGCAGCCTTCTCGGCGGAGCGCGTAATCGTCGTGTGCGAAGAGCTCGTCGGTGAGTCGGTGATACGAAGCGACCCCAACCGCACCGTGATCCCGGGCCTCGTCGTCGATGCGGTAGTCGTCGAGCCCAAAGGATGCCATCCCTCCTACGCGCAGGGCTACTACGATCGCGACAACCGCTTTTACGTCGAGTGGGACGCGATCGGACGGGATCCACAGCGCCTAGAGTCGTGGCTCAAGGAATGGGTTCACGGCACAGCCACACATGCCGAATACGTCGACAAGATGGGCGACCGATGGGACGGGCTCCTCCCTCCGGAAGCCTGGTCCGAGCCCGTCAACTACGGGAGGTATGAATAGATGGCCGAGGCGCTGACCGAGCGCGCGGCCGCCGCCAAGGCGACCACTACCGAGACCATGATCGTCGCCGCGGCGCGTCAGCTGGAGGGCGAGCGAGTGTGCTTCGTGGGCATCGGGTCACCCAACCTCGCTTGCAACCTTGCGAAGAGAACCGTCTCGCTCGACCTAGAGCTGGTCTACGAAGCAGGAGTGTTCGGAGCTGTGCCGGCGCGCCTTCCGCTGTCCATCGGCGATCCCACCCTGGTGACGGGCGCGGCTTCGGTTTCGAGCATGTTCGAGCTATTCGCTTACTACCTTCAGGCGGGGCTGATAGACGTCGCTTTCTTGAGCGGATCACAGATCGACAAATGGGGCAACCTCAACACGACCGTCATAGGCGACTACGCCAATCCCAAGGTCAGGCTCCCCGGCTCGGGTGGGGCTTGCGAGATAGCGATAAACGCCCGCAAGGTCTTCATCCTCATGCCCCAAACAAAGAGGTCCTTTGTGGAGAAGATCGACTTCGTCACGAGCCCCGGCCATCTCGCGGGCAAGCGTCCGGCTGAGTGGGCTGGGGCCGGCCCCACAATCGTCGTGACCGGGCTCGGCATGTACGAGTTCTCAGACGACGGCGTAATGTACCTCTCGAGTCTTCATGCGGGCGTGACCGTGGAGCAAGTGCGGGGCAATACCGGCTGGGACATCGAAGTCGCATCCGAGCTCCGAGAGACACATCCTCCCACCGCCGCCGAGCTGAGCCTGATTCGCGAAACGCTCGATCCCGACGGCACCTACTCACGCTGACGCCGTGACGAGCGTCTTTCCGCGCGTCACGAGTCGCAGCTTGCCTGTAGCGGAGCGCGCTCGGGGCGCCGTCATTTGGGATACGTCCGGCACGCGGTACATCGACGGCGCCGGTGGGGCCATCGTCGTGGGCATTGGTCACGGCGACTCCGAGATCGCCGGCGTGCTCGCAGCGCAAGCTGAAAAGCTCGCCTATGCCCACGGCACCCAGTTCACGACCGAGCCTCTGGAGTCGTACGCGCGGGACCTCGCGGCTCTTCTTCCTCTCGATTCGGCGCGCGTCTATCCGGTGTCCGGCGGCAGCGAAGCGGTCGAGACCGCTCTCAAGCTGGCGCGCGCCTACCATCTCGGGCGCGGCGAAGGGTCTCGTCACAAGGTGATCGCTCGTTGGAGCTCCTATCACGGCAACTCCTTGGGGGCGCTCGATGCATCGGGGCGTGGCCCCCTGCGCCGTCCCTATGCGCCGTGGCTCGGCAGGACCCGGCACGTCCAAGCTCCTTACGAGTACCGCTGCGATCTGCCCGACCATCCGCGCGCGTGCGGGGCCGCCCTGGCCCGCGAGCTCGATGACACCATCCGCGCGCTGGGTCCTGAGAACGTCGCCTGCTTCATCGCCGAGCCGGTGGTCGGCGCCACTCTCGGAGCTGCGGTTCCGCCGGACGACTACTGGCCGGCGATCGCCGAAGTGTGCCGCGAGCACGGTGTGCTGCTCATCGCCGATGAGGTCATGACCGGCTTCGGCCGCACCGGATCATGGTTCGCGTGCGAGCACTGGAGTCTCAGACCCGACATCCTGGTGGCGGGCAAGGGAGCCTCCTCGGGCTACTGGCCCTTGGGTTTTGCAGCATGCTCGGGAGAAGTGTTCGATGCCGTCGAGGAGACCGGCTTCATCCACGGCTTCACCTACTCCCACTCCGTCCTGGGGTCCGCTGTTGGGCGTGCCGTGCTCGAAAGACTTCGTTCCGACGGCCTGATCGAGGCCAGCCGCGTCAAGGGAGAACGTCTACTCAAAGCACTGAGGGCCGAGCTCGGCGAGCATCCGCATGTCGGCGATGTGCGCGGCCTCGGGCTGATGACCGGCATCGAGCTCGTGAGCGACCGCGACGGCAAACGTCCGTTCGGGCGCTCTGAATCCATAACCGAGCTCGTGCTCGCCGCCGCTAAGGCCAAAGGGCTTTTGCTCTATCCCTCGACCGGCTGCGCCGACGGCACCGATGGCGACCTGGTCATGCTCGGACCTCCCTTCGTCATCACCGAGCAAGAGATGGACGAAGCCGTCGAGATAACGGGCGCTGCCATCGCCGAAGTCACGATGGCCGCCTGAG
>JACDBF010000281.1 GCA_013695055.1 Actinomycetota bacterium | reverse complement strand
CGTCGGACCCGTACCGCGTGACCTCGACGCAGGGAAGGGCGGGCGCCCGTTCACACAAGACCTCTTGGCGATTGTTGGTAGGTTCGAGAGACTCAAGCTTGCTTGTGCCTAGAAAAGGATTTGGATGCCATGCCGGAACAAGATGTCAAGGTGATCGCGATCATTGGAAGAGGACGAAGTGGATCAACCATCCTCGACAATCTCCTGGGGGAGCTGGACGGGTTCTTCTCGGCCGGACAGCTGCACAACCTGTGGAAGAGAATGCACATGGGGTTTACGTGCGGATGCGGCAAACCCGTTGCCGAATGTGACCTGTGGTCGTCCGTCAACGCCGCTTCCCTCGAAGATCCGATCAGGGGCCGAATCGATCCCTCCCAAGTAGTCAAATGGCAGGCCGAAGTCGTTCGCCTCCGCTATGGGCGGAGGTTGAGCAAGGCATCCGAGGGGGACTCCGCCTGGCCTGCCCTAAACGGCTACGCGGGCGTCCTCTCCCGCGTCTATCAATCGCTGGCCAGGCTGACGGGAGCGCGAGTGATCGTCGACTCCTCAAAGAGGCCCGCGGTCGGGGCATTACTGCGGGCACTGTCGGGAGTATCTCCTTACGTCGTCCACCTGGTTAGGGACCCGCGAGCGGTTTCATACTCATACAAACGCATCAAGACCACGGTCGATCGAGAGATGAAGCGCGAGGGCGCGATCGAAAACTCACTACGGTACGTTTACCGTAACCTCGCGTCCCATGCCGTGCGCCGTGGATATGAGAGCGATCATTCGATGTTGCTCCGCTATGAGGACTTCGTCACGAAGCCGATCGAGACTCTGCGCAGGATTACCCATCTCGTGGGCGAGTCACCGGCCGACTTCCCCGTCGACGGCGATGGAATGGTCACGTTGTCGCCCAACCACACTGCCGGGGGCAACCCTAGCCGCTTCAAGACTGGGCGCGTAGCGCTCCGCTTGGACGACGAGTGGGTTGTACGGCAAAGGCTCAGTGATCGTTTGACAACTACTTCTGTGACTCTGCCCCTCCTTAGAGGGTACGGTTACCCGATCGTCCCAAGGCGGCGACCGCCGGATCCCGCCCGACTTCAGGACGGTTGATCGGGCTTCCACCCGGCCGCTACTCGCGCCTCGGGACATCAGGGTCGAATGGCGACGACCCGTCCATCAGGAAGTGGCGGCCCGGAAGGGCGGCGCTTGTTCGGAAAGTCGCGATCGCGCAGACCTATTGCCAGAGTCAAAAAGAGCAGCAGCAGATCTCCCCCCCCTTGAATGGTTCCGCCGGTAAGCGATCGGATAAGAAGGGCACTCAGCAAGACGGCTGGAACAATGCGACTCGCGCCGTCAAACGCGCGTCTCAGGGATCGCCCCCAAGCCGTCAGGAGCGAGAGAACAAGCGCTAAGAGACCGACCGCGCCCGTTCCCACGAGAGCTTCGACCCAAGTGCTATGCAGATTGGAGGCGGAGCCTTTCTCGGTGTCGAGATCGTCCAGCACCAGCAACCTGCTTGCGGTTTCCAGTCCTCCTCCGATAATGGGTGACTGTTTCCACACCGGTATCGCCGCACTCCAATAGGTCACACGGCCCGAGAGACGGCTTGCCCGTTCCGTGTCCTGGCCTCTCAAGACATACGGCTGTGCATCCTGAAATATCCCTCCGCCCAGAGCCGCTATCGCCAGGATGCAAATGACTGCCAAGGTCCCGAGCGTCTTGCGCCCGGCGAGAAGCAGCAGAAGGGCAAGGCCGGCAACGAACATCGCATAACCGGTGCGATACTGAGCGATGACCAGCGTGACGAGGCCGTAGCCGATCAAGAGGCCGGAGACCGCCGGTCGCGGACCCCACTCTCTGTCCTTGGCCAAGAGGCGCGCGAGCGACCACAGTGCGATCATGCAGCCGAAGGTTCCTATCGTGTTGGAAGAGATATGTGGGAGCGCGCCCGTGAGCCGGAGGGGGATGGGGCTATTGATGTGCTCCAAGGCAATGCCCGGGAAGACGACCGCTCCTATCCAGGCGGTCGTCGCCATCACAACGAAATACCAGAACACCAGGTTCTCTATGCGCCTGAGGGCATCGGTTCCACTCGCCCGGTAGGCACCTGTCACCACTAGGAGGCTCGCCATTACTTCGATAGCTCGGTATCCGGTCAAGAGGGGATTCACCGACGTCACGAGCCCCAACACCACAACACCAGCGTACATCGCATACAGGCGCACCGGTCGAGAGCTCACCCTCTCGCCGGGGCGTTTGCGCTCGGTCAGGGCAAGTAGCCCGAGTGCGGCCGCGACTCCCGTGCAACCCAGTTGGAGCAGCGAGAAGATATCGAACGGATTCTCGGTCAGCTCGGCTGTGCTCTGCGGGCCCCCGGCGAATGAGTATCGCAGCGTCAGCGTCGAAAAGAGAATCAGCAGCACCGGCATCTCAACGGCGAGATAACCGGGCCGAGAGCGCTCGAGGCCGTAAACGAGCATCGCTCCGCCCGCGAAGAGGATCGAGATGGAAGCCATTCCGCCGGACAGAGTTCCTTCGAGCGACGAGGCAACTCCCGCCGCCGCCGTCACCACGACAATCAGGAGACCGGCGAAGATCGACCGCCCCAGCTCACGGGGATTCTTCAGCGTCTCGCCAACAGACCTCATGGAATTGTCAATCGCCTCCCTCCGTGCTCTGACCCCCCGGTGTGACCAAGCATCGGCGTCCAGTCATCGAATGTCCATCGTAGGTTCGGCGGATCTTTACCCTGTGACCCACGAACGCCGTGAGTGGCATGACGGCACACCCATCGGAAGACGATCCGACATCACCTCTTGCTTCGTCGGAGCATGCCCGTGACTCTCTGTTTGACCGTACCGATCACAAGCTCTTCCTGCGGATCCAGGCCCAGGACCCGGAGGATGCCCACGTAGACAAGGCCGGCGAGGGCGAGACCCACCAGGGCGGTCACGGTTGAGTGCCCCAGCACCACCCTCCAGATCAAAAGGATGCCGCTCGCGGCAAGTGTCGCAGCAACCGGTTTGAGGAAGGTTCGGCCGAAGGGCTGCACGCCCACGAATATCTTGCCTTCGATCGCCTTGGCGACGTTGATGAGGATGGTCACGGTTGAATCGACGATCGCCATTCCTATCGCCCCGTAGGTCGGCACTACGAGAATTCCCAAACCAACGTACAGGGCAACGCTGACAATGGAGTTGACGAGGTTGAGAACCGGACGGCCGGTCATGGAAAGCAGGTAGCCGGAGGGGCCGGTACCGACGAAAAAGATGTTTCCCACCGCCAGGATGGGAACCAAGACAACAGCTCCGGCTCCCTTTTGACCTGCAATGAGCGTGACGAACAGCTCGGGCTGGAGGATCAGGGCGGCAAAGATCGGTATCGATAAGGTCGCCACCCAGCGGTTGATCGTCTGATAGAGAGACTGCAGGCGCCCGAGGTCTCCTTGCTCATAGATGTCGACGACCATGGGGCCCCAGATACCCACGATGCTGCTCAGAAACAGGCCACCTGCAAGCTGAAGAGACTGCGCGATCCCGTAGATGCCGACCTCTCGATCCAGACCGAACAGCCCGACAAGGATCACGCCGAGCCCCAGGGACTGTGTGCTGAAGAAAATCGCACCGGCTTGAGGGAATGCAAAGCGGAGCATGGGTCCCACTTCCCATTTGGGTGGGGCCGCTCGATCCTCGTCCGTCAAGAGCCTTGCGTAGTACCAGAGACCGGCCAGAAGACCGATGCCCGCACTCAGCACGAGCGCAACGATGACGCCGGTCACTGCGAATCCCGCAAGAAGAGCGATGGCGCTGAGACCGAAACGGGCGATCGGTTGAATGATGTTGCCGACCACGACGGATGGGGTCATGGTCTTGTACGCCTGTGTGCAAAGCCGCATCACCTGCATACATGCATAGAGCGGCACATAGGCGGCTCCGACTCTGAAGAGGAACGCAAGGTATTCGACGCCCGATCCCGAATCGGCGAAGGCCGCGGCAAGCCGGTCGGCGGCCAGCACCCCCGCGGCGAAGATCACCATTCCCGATATGGCCGCCGCAGTCAGGGCCACCCGGGCCGCGCCTCGGGCCGCCGACGGATCTCCAGCAGCTCTTGCTCTGGCGATAAACCGGACCGCGGCAACGGGAAAGCCGCCGGCCGCTAGCGTCATGGCCACCGTCAGCACCTGGAATACCTGTCTGTAGATCCCATACTCCGCGGTGCCGAGGAACCTGACGATGAGCGCAACGAAGACGAAGGTGAGGCCCTTCTGGACGACCTGTCCCAGTATCTGAGTCGCCCCACCCTTGGCGACCAACTTGACGTCGGCGGCGCGCTCCCCCGTCAGTTGCGCACCGGGTGCTTCGTCGCGCGTCAAGCGTCTCTCTCGATCACAGCGTCGAGCCCTTTACCAGTCCAGGTCATCTTCATAGCCGAGGGCGACGAGCTCTGCGCCCGCCTGCTCCTTGAACGCTCGTTTGTGCTCGTCATTGAAGTGATTACGCCAGTCACCGATTACTCCTTTGCGAAAAGTCGAACTCTTTTGTGACCATGTTCGGCCTGCGATGGCCTCGGCTTGACCAGGATCAAGCGGCCTTTTGATGTGTGCCCCGATCGCCTCGATGGCGTGAAGCTGCCGCTCCACCGACCCCCCGCCCCGATCGCCGACGAGGTCCTCGAAGCGGCAGACATGGACGCCGGGCCGGCCGATCCATTGCATGTATCTCCTCAGCCGGGACCCCACCGAAGGCAGTCCTCGCTCTCCGTCCGCCGGCAGCCCCTGGATAACGCTCATGAGACGGCCTTCCGCCTCGGGGAACTCATCGATCATTCGCTCGTGCAGGAAGTGCCTCTTGAGATGGGCGAGGTAATGAGTGCTCGACACGACGGTGTCGCGGGGGTCCCGGATGATGTTCACCGTCCTGTAGCCGAGGCGCTCAAGGATCTCGAACACTTCTGCTCGAGGTGTGAAGTGAGCAGTCATGAACTGACCGCGGTTCACCGCTCGCAGAGCTCGCTCGAGCCGCGGCCAGTCGAAAGCGCGTTCTGCGCCGGCTTTCAGTGATTCCTCGGTCCTGAATTGCCGAAGCGCGTAGTGGCGGCCCGAGAACATCAGCCGGGGAAAGTTGGTGAGAAGGCTCGATAGAAGATGGGTACCGGCCTTCGGCATGCTCACTGCGAGCACCCGCGGGCCCGGATAGAACACCATGGCACGCGCGTACGCCCGATAAGCCGGAACCGCAACTCTTCGGAGATGTGCGCTTTCAGTGACTGTCCGAGCGATCCCGGCCATCTCTACCATTCCACTCTTGGGCTAATCGACCCACTCTCGTGGTTAGTCGAAGCCCAATAATACTTGTGCGGAGCGGCGAAAGATCAAAGATCCGGCGTGCATACGCATCCGAGCTTCTGCGTAGTTGAGCCGATGAACGGGGAGTCTGTCATTTGCGCTCACTCAAGCCTGGCAGGCACGATTACCGGGTAGCCATAACGCTTCAGCAATCCAAGCGAGATGATCGTCGTGATCCATTGGTCTCTCGCATTCTGCCGGTGAACCCATTCGTCGTCCTCCCGAAGAGTGATCAAACCCTTCTTGAAACGGCTGGGATTCCCGGCGGCTGTGTGATTCTCGCCCAGGCGGACGGTCTTGGGTCCTTCGAAGGGAAGATCGGCCGGCGTCTCATCAACGAGGCGTGCGATGGACTCGATGGTGCCCGCCGGATCTGAAACAAGGTCCTCATAACGAACCGTGAGCGAGCGGCCGGCGGGATGCTTGCGGCGCACGGACTCGGCTTCGGCGTTGCGCTGCCACCATTTGAACGCACTTCGCAGCGTTCCGTCTCTTCTCATTTCCCTCTGATCCACTTCGTCGGGTTTCACGCGCGTTCGTGAGTAGGAAACAGCGCGCGGGTCCCTAACCAGCTGTACGAAAAAGGGCGTCACGCCCGAGAGGAGATGAAAGAGCGCGGCATGAGACGGCCTCTTGGACGAATCGACGATCACGCGCGCCCCGGTCACCTCGAAGAGGGCGCCGTAGACGCTGTCCAGAACAGACAGATACCTCGAGAGCCCGGCGACGGGGTCACCGCGTTTCTTTCTCAACAGACGACGCGTATCGGAGGGCCTGACGAACTGGTCTTGCCATCCCTGCACCTGGTTGGGGGTCGGAAGAGAGCCACCCAGATCGCGTTCGGCAGTCTCGAGCACCGACGTCCAGATGGGGCATTCGGCCAGAGGTCTACCGCAGCCGCAGGTGTGGCCCCGGACCAATCCTCGCTTCCAGAGGTTGTGCAGCTCTCCGACGGAAAAGAACCCATCAAGCTCCCCCAGCATGTTGTCGAGGATGGTGCTGCCGCTTCTACCTCGCCCAACTATGAGCAATACCTTCTGAGGACCGCCTGACATGCTTCTCCAATGGTGAGGGGAACCGTGAGAGTAACCGCCAATCATATTGGTTGATGAGGGGACTTGGTTGGATCGCGAAGCGCATAAAATCAGACCCCATTATGTCGCAAAGACAACATTGGCTTGGGCTAGGAGGAGCTGCGTGCCCAACCTGAAGCCCACTCTTCGGCGACTCCGCTTTAGGGAGCAGACGGTCCGGCGCCTAGCGGTCTGGTGGCGTTACCGGAGCGCCGACCTTAATCAAGAGGACGCCTTCCTGGTGTCCTACCCGCGGTCGGGCACGACATGGCTTCGGTTCCTGCTATTCGAAGCTTTGACGAATAAGAGCCCGGGCTTCGGCAGCATCAAGGAGGCGGTCCCATCCCTCACCAAGCACCACCACGCTGCTGTGGTGTTGGGGCAACGGGGCCGTCTGATTCAGAGTCATGAAACATTCTCGGACGGAGATCGACGCATAATCTACGCGGTGAGAGACGCCAGGAGTGTGGCATTGTCCGAATATCAGTGGCAGAGAAGGCTCGGGCTAGAACCGGGATCCCTTGATCGTTTCATCGCCGACTTCACGCGGGGAAGATCCAACCCGTGGGGGCCCTGGGATCAACACGTCCAGTACTGGTTGGCCAGCGAGCCCGCGCGGCTCGACCATCTGCACCTCATAAAGTTCGAAGATCTGAGACGGGACACGGTGGGCACTCTTCGCCTTGCCCTGTCTTTCCTAGGCGTGGAGATGACGATTGAAGAGCTCCGTTCGGTGGTGGACAACAACTCGGTGGAGCGGATGCGGACGAAGGAGGACGACGCGCGCGAGCGTGGATGGAGATCCAGAGCGAGGCCGGACATACGTTTCGTCAACCAGGGCCGTTCGGAGGGATGGCGCAACGAGCTGAACCCGCAACAGATCAAAGCCATCGAGACGCGATTTCAGCCGACTCTCGAGAGACTGGGCTACCTATCCTCGTAGAGGACCTCTTGATGATAAGAGGGAGGTAAGTTGGCTGCCCGGCAGGAGACCACGAATCTAGCTTGGAACCAACATCAAAGGCCTGGGGCTCGAGCAATAGGAGGCGTTCCTTCGAACGTACGAGGGATGACAAGAGATATGGGGTTCGAGTGCTCGTTGCGATCGTCGTTCTCGCGATACCGGCAGCCGGCCTCAGACTGATTGCAAGCCTTGATGGAGACGAAGCGTTCGTTCTCAGACCGGAGCCCGTCGGCGATTGCGAAGGGGTCGAGGTCGAGGATGGAGGCGGCGCTCTGGTCGAGGCGATGAGGGCTCACAGGGGCCGCACAACCTTCTGCGTAGGACCCGGCAATTACGTGGCGGGCCCCAAGGGTTTTCCCATCGAAAGCTCAGACGTTGTCCACGGCGTCGGCGCAACCAAGAGCTTTTTGTCGAGCGATGTCGCCCAGAGAGTCATCGACGGTCGGTACGCCGACGATGTCATCATCATCGGGGTAGATATCTCGGGCGGCAGGGACGCGGGCGGTAAGTTCGCCTGCGAAGAGACGCATGCGTTATGCGGGCGCGGTCTCGAGCCGGGTGATAGCTGGACAATTCTCAACGCGCGCATACACCATGCCGAGACGTCTGGAATCTCGAGTCCAGGCCATTCACTCGTCCTCGACAGCGTCGAGATAGACCACAACGGACTCCAGTGGAACGGACCGGAAAACAACGGGATTTCCGCGGCCATCAAGGGCGGCGAGGGCGGAGCCTTCACCATCAGAGACTCCTACGTGCACGACAACAACCAGGGCATCTGGTGCGATGTCGACTGCGACAGCCTCAACGGTGGCTTCACAGTCGAGAACAATCGCGTTCTCGACAACTGCTCCTTTGGAATCCACTACGAGAATACCTACGAAGATCCCTCGACGCCCGCCCGGGCGATCATCACCGGCAACACCCTCCAGGGCAACAACTGGTGTGCGCTTCCCGGCAAAGCCCAGATCGGAATTGTGTCGGCTCAGAACGCTACGGTGACAGACAATGCCTTTGGTGATGGTGCAGTTGACCTCGAGCCGGCCTTCGGGTTGAACGTCTTCGATCGGGGGCTGGGGCCCTCCACGGGGATCGCGTCCAATAACAACTTCCAAGGAGATGGGATTGGGAGATGTGAGGCGCCGTTCGTCTGCGACTAGGTGTTGACGTTTCTGGAGGACTCGCAGCTCAGATGCGGCGCGTCACTAACGACGTCGCAAAAAGCCGAGGTTTACGAAACCAAAGGAACAAGCGACACGAGATCCGCTGAGTCCTGTAGGACGTAGAAGCAAGCTCTAGCCTTTGGCTCGGCGACCAGGAGCGAATTGGGCCGAGAACCACTCGACGGCTTTCTGCAGGCCCTCTCTCACAGGGGTCTGGGGCTTGTAGCCGAGCAGCGAGCCGGCGAGCGCGATGTCGGCGTCGGTCAGCAGCACGTCGCCGGGCCGGGGATCCGTGTGGGTCGGGTCGGGCTCGGCGCCGGTGAGCTCGGCGATGATCGCGAGTATGTGGTTCACCGACGTGGGCGTCTGTCCTCCGCCGATGTTAAAGGCCTTTCCCCACGCCTCGTCCGGAGCGCGCGCAGCCACGACGTTCGCTTCCACCACGTCGTCTATGTAGGTGAAGTCGCGCGCTTGCTCGCCGTCTCCGTGTATGACCGGCCGATCGCCCTTGAGGCATGCCAACACGAACTTGGGAATCAGCGTTGCGTACTCACTGGTCGGGTCTTGCCCGGGACCGTAGACGTTGAAATAGCGCAGCGAGATCGAGGGCACGCCGTAAGTGCGCAGCCAGCTTTCACACAGGATCTCGGCCGCCAGCTTGCTGGCCGCGTACGGAGAACGAGGTTTCGGCGCCATGTCCTCGCGCAGCGGAAAGGAGTCTTGGTCGCCGTAGACCGACGAGGACGAGGCCGACACGACGCGGGCCGATTGCTCGTTCGCGGCGAGTAAGACATTGAGCGTGCCACGCACGTTCACGTCCGTCGTGAAGCCGGGCATGAGCATTGAGCGAGGAACCGAACGCGCGGCCGCCTGGTGGAAGATCATGCCGCACCCTTCGGCCGCCATGAGTACCGTGTCTTCATGGCGCAGGTCGCCTTCGATGAGATGTACGTCGGGTGTCGCCGCCAGGTTGTCTAAAGATCCTTCCGACAGGTCGTCGAGTCCCACCACTTCGTGATCGTCGGCCACCAGGCGCGCGCACAGGTGAGATCCGATGAAGCCCGCCGCTCCCGTGACGAGACATCTCATGCGAACGGCCTCGCGATCATGTGCTCAATCCTTCTTCCAGTTGGCTGCAGCCCATTCGATCGTCTTGGACAATCCGTCGCGCAGCGAGACTCGAGGTTCCCAGCCCGCCGTCTTTTTCGCCAGAGAGATGTCGGGACAGCGGACCTCGGGATCGTCGACAGGTCGCTCTGTGAACACGACCTCGGACTTGCTTCCGGTCAGCGATGCTATGAGATGCGCGAGCTCGAGCACCTTGATCTCCTCGGGGTTGCCGAGGTTCATGGGCCCGGTTCCCTCAGCGCCCAAGAAGCGCCAGATGCCTTCGACGAGGTCGTCGACGTAGCAGAGAGAGCGCGTCTGACTGCCGTCCCCATGGACGGTGAGACGTTCGCCGGCGAGCGCCTGTTGGATGAAGGTTGGCACGGCGCGGCCGTCGGCACGGCGGAGGCGCGGTCCAAAAGTGTTGAAGATACGAATGATCTTGACCGGGATGCCGTGCGTCCGGTGATAGGCCATGGTCATCGCTTCCGCGTAGCGCTTGGCTTCGTCGTACACGCCGCGCGGCCCAATCGGGTTGACGTTTCCCCAATAGCCCTCCGGCTGCGGATGTACCATCGGGTCTCCATAGACCTCCGAGGTAGAGGCCAGGAAAAAGGCTGCCGACTTGGCCTTGGCCAGTCCGAGAGCGCGCATTGTTCCGATGGCCCCGACCTTGAGAGTGTGGATGGGATGGTCGAGATAGTCGCGCGGCGACGCCGGCGACGCGAAGTGAAGAATCCAGTCGATGTCCCCGTCGACGTGCAGATAGTTGGTGACGTCGTAACGCTCGAAACGGAAGCGCTCGTGCTGGAGTGCCTTTTCGAGGTTGTTCGCTCCGCCCGTCAAGAACGAGTCGAGGCACACGACATCCCATCCTTCGGCGAGCAGACGTTCACACAGGTGGGAGCCGACGAAGCCGGCACCTCCCGTCACAAGGGCCCTGGGCACGGAACTTCCTATCTACGAGCTGACGTGGGGGCGTCCG
>JACDBF010000274.1 GCA_013695055.1 Actinomycetota bacterium | reverse complement strand
GCGCCTCTGGTTTTGTGGACAGTGCCGCTCCGACCTTCACGCCCGGTTCACCTGCTCCGATCTCATTCCACCAGCCTATCGACCGTTGCGGCCATTATGAAATCCATGCGCCTGAGGCCATCGGGCGGGGGGGTCCAAACACCGGGAGTCCGACGCTCCGCGATTCCTCCGCGTCCTCCGTAGATCGTCCTGGTCGTGTAGGACCCGAATGAGCGAAGGTCTTGCGCAACGCGGCCCACGGGCACATCGATGTGGTCCGCGCGCGGTTCCTCGACGACCACCGAGGCGGACGAAAGCGAGGGCGGGGCACCTGACGACGGAGGACGACGATCTGACGACGGAGGACGACGATCTCGAGTTCCTTGGCGGCATCGTCCCGACCGCCGGGGAACAGCGCCCCGAGCAGCATACGAACATGTAGATGAGCGATACAGGCATTGTTCTCCCTCGGCGCACGAGTGGACCGAGGAAGACTACGAGCCCTGCTCAGAGAGGGGTTTTCGAGTAAGTACACCCTTCACCTGTTCTATGCGCCGGTAGCTCTCGAGGACCGCGGTTTCCGAAGAGACCTCGGCAAGCCCTCTCCATCTCTGCTTCCAGTACCGGTCCGGGGGCCAGACGTGGGGCGGGTCGCGGTACCGGCCCGCATCTGGCAGGAGACCGCGCCGCTTACACCTGACGACTGGGAGCGGGTCAGATTGCATGCGTATCACTCCGAGCGCGTTCTCAGCCGCTCGCTGTTCCTTGCCGCGCTGGCACCGGCGGCCACAGCCCACCATGAGCGACTCGACGGCTCGGGGTATCACCGAGGCATGGGCGAGGCGGAGCTCACGCCGGCCGCGCGCGTGCTCGCCGCAGCCGCCGGACGGGGGGCGTGTATCTGCGTGACATGCGGACCAAGAAGATCGTTCGGATAGACGTGTGGCATACGGGCGATCAGCCTCGTCCCGGGAGCCCGGCCGGCTGAGATCAGGTTCCTCGTCGAGCAATATACCGCCGACCCTGAGACGATCGCTCGATGCGCCCGCAACATCGGAAGGTTCGGGCCTTGAAGGGCGTGACTTCTCGACTGGATTTCTTACGGAGGGCCAACGAGGCCGAGGTCCTGACACCGGCCATCGTTTGGACGACCTCGATCAACCTGACTCTGCTCGGCCTGTGGTATCGCCTCGCGCTCAAGCGCAAGCTGGACGAAGGCGACTGACGTTTCGCTCCTAGGATGGCCGCCTGCTCGTGGGGCAAGCGTCTTGGCAAAGGAGCAGTTCAGATGGGCTCCCAGAGGCTACCGGTAAGGGTCCTAGACCATCCGCACGACGACGATGACGAGGATGATCCCCACGAGAACCCAGACCCAGATCGGTATGTTCATCTCTTCCTCCTTGCGATCAATCTACCCTAAGCCCGCGCATCCTGGCGAGCTCGTTAATCGTGTGAGGTATATGTGACAGTCCGTTGGGGGATGCTGGCAGAGCAGGAAGGAAGAACTCGCTACAGAAGGAGAGTCTGAATGAGGTCCATCGGAATGATCGTCTATGTGGTCATCGGCGTCGGCGTAGCGGCCGCCCGGGATTACCTCGGTGACGTCGGCAGCATCGGCGACATCGTGAACCTTCTACTCGCGGTGCTGCTCTGGCCCCTTGTCCTTCTCGGAGTTGAGTTCAATCTCGACATCGGAGGCGGAAAGGACGGCAAAGGCGAGAACAAGAACGGGGCGCTCTTGCTACTCGGACCCCCGCTGGCCTATGCACGATCCGCGCTTGGATCGACGCGGAAACTTGCGGCTGGCTCTGCTCTTGATCGGAGCAGGAGGATACGGCTTGGCACGGACCGGTGGCATCCTAGGAAACGCCCAAGAGCCTCTCGTCTCGGGCATCGATGACTTCGTGGCGCGTAACTCCGAATGGTCTGGTTGATGGTTGAACCGCCCCGGAAATCTTGGAGGCTCCAGAGTTTGAGAGGGTGGAGCCATGACAACATCCCGGAGGTATCCGCAGGAGATACGCGAGCGCGCCGTGCGACTCGTGTTCGAACACGAGCAGGACT
>JACDBF010000264.1 GCA_013695055.1 Actinomycetota bacterium | reverse complement strand
GCCCGTGATCCGTCGGGCGGTGGGGTCTGAAGACTTCCCCGTTATGAAGCGGTCTTCTCCGCTGGGAGCGACCAGCGCGATGCGACGCCCATCCGGCGACCATTCGGCAGCGGAGACGTCGCCGTCGATCTCCGCCGCTCGCCGTGGCTCGCCTCCGGAAAACGCCATGATCCAGGGCTGGCTTTTCCCGGAGCGGTCGGACAGAAAGAGAAGGGTGCGCCCGTTGGGCGAGAACCGGGGCCGCGAATCAAAGGAGGCGGAAGTCGTGAGCTGTTCTGGACGACCGCCCTCGATGCTCACCCGCCATAGGCGGGAGCGATACTTACCATCTTCGATCGTCCTGCGGGTGTAGACGACCGAGGTCTCATCGGGAGATACCGCGAGGTCCTGGATCATCACCTGCTTCAGGACATCGCGCGGCTGAAAGCGCTTCTGGTTGCCGCTCGTCTTCGCCATCATCAACCTCCTCTAGTTGGTTACGAGAGAATCCCATTCAAGGCGCCGCCGTCCACCGTCACGGTTATTCCGCTCACGTAGGACGCGCGCTCCGACGCAAGGAAGGCAACGACATCCCCGAACTCGCGCGGCTGCCCGTACCGGCCCAGTGGAATGCGAGCCTCGGATTCGTTGCGCACCTCGGAGATGCCTCGGCCCGACGCCTCGGCCGCATTCTCGTCGAGCGACACGACGCGCGGCGTCTCGATTCTTCCCGGCGCAACGCACAGAACACGAATGCCCTTGGGGCCCAGCTCCTTGGACATCGTCTTGGCCATACCCACGACTGCAGCTCGCATCATGTTGGACAGCAAAAGGGACGGGATGACTTCCTTGGTCGATGAGGAGGTGATGAAGATCACGCAGCCGCGTCCGCGCTCTTTCATAGCGGGAACGACCTGTTTGGCCAGATGCCAGGCAGACGCAAGCGTCAGATCGAAACCCCGGGCCAGCTCATCGGCGCCGGTTGCCTCGAACCCTCCGGGCCGGGGCCCGCCGGCGTTCACGATGAGGATGTCGATCGCCCCCAGGCGAGAGACGACCTCCTTCGCGGCCGTCCCTATGGCCGCAGAATCGGTCACGTCGAGGGGAACCGCTACGGCGCTCGAGCCGATCGCCCCGACTACCTCATCGAGGGCGCCGGCCCTCCGGGCCGAGACGGCCACCCGGGCTCCCTCCCGCCCGAGGGACTCCGCGCTCGCCCGCCCTAGGCCCGATGAGGCGCCCAGGACCCACGCGACCTTATCCCTCAACTGGAGGTCCATACTCAGGCGGAGTCTTCCGGAGCCAGGACGATCTTGCCGAAGGTCGTATCCGAAGCCATGGCTCCGTACGCATCCTCTCCCGTCGCCAGTGGAGAGATGCGATCGATCACGGGGCGGAGCGTGCCGGTAGCGAACAGCGGCACCACCTCTCTAGCGAAGGCAGACATCGCGGCGGCCTTTTGATAATCGGGCCGCGCGCGCAGGACGGTGCCGCGAAGCGACACGCGCTTGTTCAGGATCAGACCCAGGTCGAGCCGGGCGGAGGCGCCGGCTACCAAACCGACGAGGACGATGCGGCCTTGCGACCTCACCACCGACACGTCGGTCTCGAGGTAGTCGCCGCCGATCAGGTCGATGACGACGTCTACCTCGCCGATCGCGGCGGACATGTCCTCGGAGGCGAGCACGCCTTCATCGAGGCCCAAGGAGCGCGCCCGCTCGAGCTTCTCGGGCGTCCGCGATGTTCCGATGGTTACCGCACCAATCGACTTGGCAAGCTGCACGGCCGCCGTGCCGACCCCACTGCCCACGCCGTGGATCAGCACGCGTTCTCCGGAGCGCAGTCTCGCCTGCACGAGCATGGCGTCGTGGGCGGTGACGAAGACTTCGGGTACTCCTCCGGCATGAATCAGATCCAGCTCGCCGGGCACGCCGGCAAGGAGCGCTTCGGTGGTCAGGGCATGCGTCGAATGCGCCCCGCCCCCGACTATGCCGAACACCCGGTCTCCCGCCTTCAGGTTTCGCACTCGATCGCCGGTAGCCTCGACGGTTCCGGCAAGCTCCAACCCCGGCACGTCGGCGGGCCAGCCAAAGGGGGCCGGGTAGCGACCAATTTTCTGGAGCAGGTCCGCCCGGTTGATTCCCGTGCCGGCAACCTTGACGACCACTTGATCCGCGACCGGATGGGGCGTCGGCCGCTCGACGAGCGCGACCTTGCCATCGGCGATGGCGAGGACTTTCACCTACCCTCGGCCCCCACCCATGAAGACCCGTCGGCGTATACCTCGCGCTTCCAAATCGGGACCGTCTCTTTGATCGTGTCGATCACGTGCCGGCATGCCTCAAGCGCGTCACCTCGATGTGGCGCAGCGCAAACGACCACGACGGTGGGTTCTCCGACATCGCAGGCGCCCGAGCGGTGAACGGCGACAACCCGCTCGAGGGGCCACTTCTTGGCGGCGTCCTCGGCGATGCTCGTGAGCCGTTCTTCTGCGAGTGCGGGATGAGCTTCGTATTCCAGCCGAACGACCGGCGCCTCTTTCTTACCCGGGACGGCTGCGGACGTGCGAACGGTCCCGACGAAGATACCCAGGCCCCCGGCTTCGGGCGACGAAGCCTGCCCGATCAGCGCTGCGACATCGAGTGGATCGGCGGTGACGGCGGTGATCACCTGAGGTCCTGATGGACTACCCATGCTCGTCATGGGGGCCATAGTCTCACGCACGGATCCACCCCCGCCGCCCGGCGAGGCGTTGCCCGGCCGGGTGCGTGCGCTTATCCTTCACGCCGTGAAGATGCCGTGAAGGTTCTGGTGTTGGGAGGCGACGGCTATCTCGGGTGGCCGACCGCTATGCACCTCTCGGCCGCCGGCCATGACGTCGGAGTCGCCGACAACTTCCTGAGGCGACAGATGGTGATGGAGGTCGGCTCGGGCTCGTTGACTCCGGTGCAGACTCTGCACGAGCGCGTGCGTGCGTGGCGGGATTTGTCCGGTACCGAACTGGACCTGTTCGTTGGCAATCTCGTCGACGCGGCCTTCGTCGAGGACATCTTC